>NZ_JBYSVX010000010.1:129977-132377 GCF_058986605.1 Pseudomonas sp. GW821-FHT07E12
ATTCGAGTTACCAAGCCCTCGGCAGCAATGCCGGGGGTTTTTCTTTGGTGCGAGTCTTTGGTGCGAGTCTCTCGCAAGAGCCCGCACATCCATGTGTGGGGATTTGAAGGCCGGACGTGGAGAGCGGTTGTGGGAGGGACTTTAGTCCCGACGCCTTGCCGGTAGAGCCATCGGGACTAAAGTCCCTCCCACAACCGGCGGCCCGGCCCTGCTGGGAGTGTTGCGCGGAAGCGGGTTAAACTGCACGGCTCGTCATCGGGCTCGATATCCAATGCTGCAGAAACTCCGCGACAAGACCTCGGGCTGGATCGCCACGGCCATTCTGGGGCTGCTGATGATTCCGTTCCTGTTCGTCATCGATAACAGCTACCTCGGAGGCGTTGGCGCCAACAATGTGGCCAAGGTGCAGGCTCCTCCGACCTGGTGGCGTTCGGCGCCGTCGTGGTGGCCGGTCTCGCTGCTGTGGCAGCACCATGAGATCAGCACGCAGGATTTCCGCACGCGCTTCGAGCAGATGCGCATGCAGCAGCGCCAGCAGCTGGGCGACAACTTCGATCCGCGCGAGTTCGAGTCGCAGGAAAACAAGCTGAAGGTGCTCGACCAGTTGATCGACGAGCAGGTGGTGAGACTGTCTGCCGAGGATGCGGGCATCGTGGTCGGCGACGGGGTCGTGCGCGACTACATCGCCACCATCCCGGCGTTCCAGGTCGATGGCAAGTTCAATGCCGACCAGTACCGCATGGCGCTGGCGCAGGGCACGCCGCCGCGTACGCCGGCGCAGTTCGATGCGCTGGTGCGCGATGGCCTGCAGCAGTCGGTGATCCCGGACGCGATCATGGCGTCGTCGTTCAGCACCAAGGCCGAGTCGGAGCGGATTCTCAAGCTGCTCGGCGAGACCCGCGATGTCGAGCTGGCGCCGTTGCCGCAGCCGGCCGCGGACACCTCGGCGGTGAGCGATGCGCAGATCAAGCAGTGGTACGACTCGCATGTGGCCGATTTCCGCCAGCCGGAGACGGTGTCGATCGAGTACGTGGAGCTCAATGCCGCCAACATGCCGCCGGTGAAGCCGGCTGACGAGGCGACGTTGCGCAAGCGCTACGACGACGAGAAGGCGCGCTTCGTCGAGCCCGAGCAGCGCCTGGCGTCGCACATCCTGATCAGTGCGGGCAGCGATGCCGCCGCGCAGAAGGTGGCCGAGGCGAAGGCGACCAAACTGGCGGAAGAGGCCAAGCAGCCGAACGCCGATTTCGCGGCGCTGGCCAAGGCAAACTCCGAGGATCCTGGTTCGAAGGATGCCGGCGGCGACCTGGGTTGGGTCGAGAAGGGCGTGATGGTCAAGCCGTTCGAGGACGCGCTGTTCGCGATGAAGTCCGGCGAGGTGGTGGGGCCGATCAAGTCCGAGTTCGGCTATCACGTGATCAAGCTGCGTGAGATCAAGGGTGGCGAAGGCAAGTCGTTCGAGCAGGTGCGCGACCAGTTGGCCGCCGAACAGCTCAAGAGCGATACCGACAAGCAGTACTCCGATCTCAGCGGCAGGTTGGTCGATCAGGTCTACAAGAACCCGACCGAGCTGGCGTCGGCGGCGAAGGAACTGGGTCTGCCGGTGCAGACGCTGGGGCCGTTCTCGCGCAATGACGCTACCGGCGTCGCGGCGAGTCCGAACGTGTTGCGTGCCGCTTTCTCCGAGACGCTGATCCAGGACGGTACGGTCAGTGATCCGATCGAGATCGGCACCAATCACAACGTGATGCTGCGCGTCAGTGCGCATACGCCGGAGCAGGCGTTGCCGCTCGACAAGGTGCGTGATCGCGTGATCGCCGCGATCCATGCCGATCGCACCGAGCAGGCGGCGGCGAAGCTGGCCGATGCGCTGCTGGCACGTCTGCAGAAGGGCGAGACGCTGCAGGCAGTGGCGGCGGCGGAGAAGCTGCAGATCAACCCGATTCCGGGTCTGCCGCGGACCGCACCGGTCCCGACGCCCGAGGCCAGCCGCGCGATCTTCAGCGCGCCGGTTCCGGCCGCAGGCAAGCCGTCGGTCGGCAAGGTCGAGTTGGCGGATGGTCGTTACGCGCTGTTTGCGGTCACCAAGGTGACGCCGGGCGATCTGGCACAGATCCCGCCGGAACAGCAGGCGTCGCTGCGCGATCAGCTGGGTCAGATCGAGGGCAATGCTGCGGCGCGCGCCTACGTGGATGCGATACGCAAGCGCTTGAAGATTGCGACGCAGGAATCGCAGCTTTAACTGGCTGCGTTCTGTTGCAAACAAAAAGCCCGGCATTGCCGGGCTTTTTTGTAGGGACGGAAAAGATCGGCAATGGCTCTCTGCAATGGCTTTCTGTAGGAGCGGCTTCAGCCGCGAGAGGCTTTCCCGGGAAAGCCCCTCGCGGCTGAAGCCATCTC
>NZ_JBYSVX010000011.1:0-46860 GCF_058986605.1 Pseudomonas sp. GW821-FHT07E12
TGTTTCTTTGGGTTACGTTTCTTTGCACGAGCAAAGAAAGGTAACTCGCTCCGAAGGAGCGAAAGCCTTGGCTGTTGAAGTTGCTGTTGCTGCTATTTCAACGCCAGGAAGCTAAAAAGCAACGTCCATGGATTCCCGCTTTCGCGGGAATGACGATAGAGAGATCGCGCGAAAGTCACTGGGTCCCCGCCTTCGCGGGGATGACGGTGGAAAGATTATGCAGAAGGCACGTCAAAACCATCGCAGAAAACAACCAAACCCAACCCTCAAAAATCCTGCCGCTGCGGCAACAACCCATGCAACTCCGCATCGGTGAGATTGCGCCACTGCCCCGGCTTGAGCGCACCCAACTTGATGTTGTCGATACGCACCCGACGCAACTGATTGACGCGATAACCGAACTCCGACGCCATCAACCGGATCTGCCGGTTCAACCCCTGCTCCAGCACGATCCGGAAACCGAACTTGGCAACCCGCGACGTGCGGCACGGCAGCGTCATCTCGCCATGGATGCGCACACCGCGCGCCATCCCGCGCAGGAACTCGTCGGTGACCGGCTTGTTGACCGCCACCAGATATTCCTTCTGATGACGATTCTCGGCGCGCAGAATCTCGTTGACGATATTGCCGTTGCTGGTCAGCAGGATCAGCCCTTCCGAATCCTTGTCCAACCGGCCGACCGGGAAAATACGCTGCTCGTGACCGACGAAGTCCACGATATTGCCCTTCACCGAACTCTCGGTGGTGCAGGTGACCCCGACCGGCTTGTTCAGTGCGATGTAGACGTGGCGACGCGCGCCCGGTTTCTTCGCCACACGGATGCGCAGCGACTGGCCATCGACCTGTACTTCGTCATCCTCGCCCACCACTGCGCCAGTACCCGCGACGATGCCGTTGACGGTGACGCGGCGCTCGCCGATCAGGCGATCGGCCTCACGGCGCGAGCAGAAGCCGGTCTCGGCGATGTGCTTGTTGAGTCGAGTGGTCATCAGCTGAAAGCTCAATACGTGGAACTCAACTGTAGGAGCGGCTTCAGCCGCGATGGGGACTTCCTCGGGAAGACCTCATCGCGGCTGAAGCCGCCCCTACAGAAAACCAAAACAGCGAGGGCGTCCAAATCCCGGACGCCCTCTGTCCGTCATTACGGACCGCGCGGCCCCTTGGGCTTGCTCGGACCCTTGCGATGCGGTGCGGCCGGCTTGTCGCCGAAGCGTGCGGGCTTGCCCGCCGGCTTGTCGCCACGCGCGAACTTCGGCTTGAACGCGGCACGCGGTGCCTGCTCTTCGCTGCCGTCCACCTTGCGCATCTGGAGCTGCTGGCCAGACACCCAGACCTTCTTCAGGTGCTGCAGCAGCTCACGCGGCATTTCCGCCGGCAGATCCAGGATCGAATGATCGTCATGGATGTCGATGCGGCCGATGTAGCGGCTTTCCAGCCCGGCCTCGTTGGCGATGGCGCCGACGATGTTCGCCGGCTTCACGCCATGCGTGTGGCCGACTTCGATCCGGTAGGTTTCCATGCCGAACTCAGGCTCGCCACGCGGCGCCACCTTGTCACGACGCGGACGCTCGAAGCTGCCGACATCGCGCTCATAGTTGAAATCACCGCCCTGGCGTTCCGCGTGCGGTTGCGCACCCGGCTCACGGGGAGCTTCAGCGGCAGCGGCCGGACGCGGCGCACGCTCGAAGCGCGGCTCGAACCGGGCCGGACGCTCACCGCGCTCACTGCGCTCGGCACGTTCCGGGCGTTCATTGCGACGCGGGGTGCGCTCGCCCACCGGCTCCTGGCGCGGCGCACGCGCCTGCGGCGTCAGCAGGAACGGCGCGTCGCCCTGCAGCAGCTTGGCGAGCGCGGCGGCGATGTCGATCGCCGGCACGTTGTTCTCGCCCTCGAAGCGCTGCAGCAGCTCGCGATAGAACTCGATATCTCCCTCGGCCAGGGTGTCGCTGATGCGCGAGGTGAACTTGGCGATGCGGGTGTCGTTGACCGCATCCACGCTCGGCAGCTGCATTTCCTCGATCGGCTGGCGGGTGGCGCGCTCGATCGCGCGCAGCATGCCCTTCTCGCGCGGAGTGACGAACAGGATCGCCTCACCGCTGCGGCCGGCACGGCCGGTACGGCCGACGCGGTGGACGTAGCTCTCGGTGTCGTACGGGATGTCGTAGTTCAGCACGTGGCTGACGCGCTCCACGTCCAGACCACGCGCGGCCACGTCGGTGGCGACCAGGATGTCGAGCTTGCCGTCCTTGAGCTGGCCGATGGTGCGCTCGCGCTGGGCCTGCTGCATGTCGCCGTTGATCGCGGCGGCAGCCAGACCACGCGCCTGCAGCTTCTGTGCAAGTTCCTCGGTCGCGGCCTTGGTGCGCGCGAAGATGATCATGCCGTCGAACGGCTCGACCTCCAGGATCCGGGTCAGCGCGTCGAGCTTGTGCAGACCGCTCACCCACCAGTAGCGCTGGCGGATGTTGGCCGAGGTGGTGGTCTTGGCGGCGATGGTGACTTCCGCCGGGTCCTTCAGGTAGGTCTGTGCGATGCGGCGGATCGCCGGCGGCATGGTCGCCGAGAACAACGCGACCTGACGCTGCTCCGGCAGCTTCTTCAGCACCGCCTCGACATCGTCGATGAAGCCCATGCGCAGCATTTCGTCGGCTTCGTCGAGCACCAGCGTCTTGAGCTGGGACAGATCGAGCGTGCCGCGATCCAGGTGATCGATGACGCGGCCGGGGGTACCGACGACGACATGCACGCCGCGCTTGAGCGCAGTCAGCTGCTGGGCGTAGGGCTGGCCGCCGTAGACCGGCAACACGCGGAAGCCGGGGATGGCCTCGGCATACTTCTGGAAGGCTTCGGCGACCTGGATGGCCAGCTCGCGGGTCGGCGCCAGCACCAGCGCCTGCGGCTTGACCTGGGACAGGTCGGCATTGGACAGCACCGGCAACGCGAACGCGGCGGTCTTGCCGGTACCGGTCTGGGCCTGACCGAGCACGTCGCGGCCTTGCAGCAGGGCCGGGATGGTGGCGGCCTGGATCGGCGACGGCGACTCGTAGCCGACCTCGGCCACAGCGCGCATCACGGCTTCGCTCAGGCCGAGGTCTGCAAAGCGCAGCGGCGCGGGGGATTCGTTTGACATGGGAACTCCGGGAGGCGCCGGCCGCGAACGGGCGGGCGCAGGACAGCGTATTGTGCGCTTTGGCGGGCCTGCTGTCGAAAGCGGACCCGGGAATCCGTTCAGGTGCGGGGATCCGCCCGCACCGGCGAATCGCGTCGTGAGCCTCTTGCCAGGACCGAACCGCCCCCATCGTCGGCCCATGCAGTCTCAGTGGACTAAGCGACTACCCGGATACCTACGCGCTCCGTTCACTACTCGCGCAACCCCGCCTGGTCAGCCACTTGGAAGACCCTGTCACCGGCTTCAGCCTGCGTCGGGCCCAGGCATTGCTCGAGGAGGAAGTGCGCGAATTCGAGCGGGAGTAGGCGGATAATCGCCGCCCTCCCCGCTCAGGCCATGCCACGCCCATGCAGACGCTCGAATTCGTACTGGACGGCGATTACGTCGAACTCAACCTGCTGCTCAAACTGACCGGCATTGCCGACAGCGGCGGCCAGGGCAAGGCGATCGTCGCCAGCGGCGCGGTGCGCGTGGGCGGCGCCGTGGAACTGCGCAAGACCGCCAAGATCCGGGCTGGACAGGTCGTGTGCCTTGAGGGGGTGGAGATTCGCGTGGTTGCTGGCTGATCCGGATACTCCTGTGGGAGGGACTTCAGTCCCGACGGGCGGTACCAGCAAAGCGTCGGGACTGAAGTCCCTCCCACAAGATGCCCCCGCGCAGTACGAAGTCAGGCAACAGCACGCTGAGTCAGGTGCGCGGCGATAGCCTTGCGGAACGGCGTCATCACGCTGGCCGCGCGCAACGCGCCACTGCGTAGCAGCCGCGCCGGCAACCGGTCGTCGGTGTACAGCGAGGCGATCGCGTTGGTGGCCTCGTACAGCGGCCGTGTCGCCAGCCGGTGGCTGCGCTCGTAGCTGTCCAGCACGGCCGGTGATGCGATATCGCGCCCAGCCGCTGCCGCCTCGACGATCGCCTTCGCGAGCCGGGCCTGACCCTGCAGACCGAAATTGAAGCCGTGCGCGGTGACCGGATGCATGCCGACCGCCGCATCACCGATCAGCGCGCAGCGTTCACCCACAAAACGCTCCGCATACACCGCGACCAGCGGATAGGCGTGGCGCGAGCCGTCCTGCTCCATCCTGCCCAACCGCCCTTCGAAACACTCGGTCATGGCGGCGCTGAAGCCAGCCTCATCCATCGCCATCAGCGCCGCCACCCGCCGTGGCGGAAGCGTCAGCACCGCGCCAGCGCGGTCGCCATGCAGCGGCAGCAGCGCCATGGTCCGGCCATAGCCGAACCACTCCCATGCGGCGTGGTGATGTGGTCGTTCGTGACGCATCCGGCATACCAGCATGGTCTTGCCGAAGTCGCGCATGCGTGCGCCGATCCCGAGCAGGCGCCGGGTTGATGAAAAACGACTGTCGGCGGCAACCAGCAAGCGTGCCGACAAGTTCGTTCCGTCGGCCAGCATGAGCGTGACGCCATCGCTCGCGGTCTGCACCGCCGACAGCGTCGCGTTGTCGATGATCTCCAGACCGTCCTGCCCCTGCACTGTCTCCCAGGCGGCACGACGGATCAGGTGATTGGGCACCAGCCAGCCCAACTCCCCCTTCTCGCCCGCATCCGCGGCGAAGGTCAGTGCGAATGGCGATGAGCCGTTCATCACCCGCGCATCGCACAGTGGCGATACCTCGCCAGCAGGAATCCGCGACCACTGACCAAGCCGTGCCATCAACTGGCGCGAGGCATGGGTCAGCGCGATTTCGCGGCCGTCGAACGCCGGATCGGCCAGATGCCGTCGATCCTGCTGCTCGATCAGGGCGACCGACAGGCCACTCCCGGCCAGCGAACGCACAAAGCTCAGCCCGGCGGGCCCGGCCCCGATCACGGCGACATCGACATGCTGCATGTCCGCTCCTGCGTTGATCCGAGCCGCCAGTCTACGCCGCTGCACAATGGCGCCGTCCGTGCGCTCAGATCAGCATCAGGACCACCAGGATCGCGATACCCGACATCGACACCACCCACACCAGACTGCGCACATACGGTACGCCGGCCGCATACAACGGCACGTAGAGCACGCGTGCCCAGAAATACAACTGCACCGCCAGCGCCGACCAGTCGCCCGCGCGCTGCATCGCGACCAAGCCGAGCACCGCGGCGGCGAAGAACGGAAAAGTTTCGAGGAAGTTGCGGAATGCGCGATCCAGTCGTGCCGCCACGCCTTCCAGCGGCGGGAACGTACCGTCACGGGCGCTGGCATTCCATTTCAGGCCACGCTGGGCCGTGGCGCCATTGGCGGCGATCAGCAACTGCACGATGCCAAGCACGATCGCCCAGGCCAGCATGCGAAGTTCGATGCCCATCTTCAGACTCCTCGTTCTCGCGGCGCGTCCCGAGAATGGACGCGCTGCGCACGATAGCAAACGGGCTTGCCGCATCGGGCGACACTGATCGGACTGCAGTCCCGCTCCAGTGCCCACTGCCCGGAACACGCTGTGCCGGGGCACCGGGCGCTGCCTCACCGGTCAAACGTAGACATCGATCCTGTTGTCTTCCGTGGCGCTGTTCACGCCCTCCGCCGTGGTGCCTTGCGTGGCGCTGGAGGTCTGCGTCTCCTGCGTCTGCGCGTTCTGCAATCGCGCGATCTGCGCCTGCAGGACCGCGATCTGCGCCTGGATCATCTCCTGTTGCTGCTGGATGCTCTGGCGCTCGTCATCGCTGCTGGCGTTGGCGGCCTCCTCCGACAGATCCTTCGCCTGACTCGTCAGTTTTTCAATCTGGCGATTGAGCTTGTCGATCGTCTGCGCGCCGCTGGCACCGCTCCCCGCCGAGCTGATGGCGACACTGGTGGTCACCGAGGAAATCGCGATGGACATCTGAACATCCCTGATCGACGCACGGCAGCGTGCTCCCGCCCTATCGGCAAGAACACGCGAAACCTTAGGGGAAGCCAGCGAAACTCAGTTGCTGGGCATGCGCAGGCTGTAGCCGGCCAGGCGCCAGACGTTGTCCTCGTCCAGCCGGAACGACACCAGCTCGCGTACCGGCTGCGGGGCATTGGCGAAGCGCGTGGGGAAGCTGACATTGACGTAGAGGCCTTCCGGCACCTGCGCGCCCGCCGCGTACTTCACCCGCGTCACGGTGCCCGCGCCGCGCCCGGCCAGCGCGCCCAGGCGGGTCCGCTCGCTACCGACCTGCCTGACGAAGACGTCGCGGGTCACCGCTTTCTTCGCCACCACCGACGCCCCGTCCCAGAGCTGGCCAGTCTGGTTGGCGTCGACCATCTGCGCTGCCTGCAGCGCGGCCTGGCTCATCTCGGCGTTCTGCTTGGCCAGTTGCGCCTGCTGGGCCGGCGTCAATGCGGGCGCGGCGGGCGCGGCGGGTGCGGCGGCGGGACGCGCCGTAGTTGCCGCGGGTGCCGGCTGCTGCGCGTGCGCGAGCGAAGCGGCCAACGAGAGCGAAGCGAACAACAATGCGTTGCGATACATGGCGAAAGGTTCCTTTCCTGGAAAGCCGTGTCGTGTCGGATGGCGAGTCTAGAGCGTGTCATGCACTTTTTCATGAGTGCGAAGCCACCTGAGGCGTGTCGAGACAAGGCGTGCGGCCACTCAATCCTCGTCGCCGGTTGGGGCCGTCGGCCGCGCTCGCCAGAATCGCCAGCTCACCTGCAGGGCACGCACCGTGCCGGCCAGCAACGCCAGCAGGCTCAGCCAGACCGCGACCACGGCCGGCCAGTGCGTATCCGTCGATACGGCAACCCGCTGCAGGATCTCGGCCAGCACGAAGCCCGCCAATATCCACGCTGCCGGCCAGGCGTAGGCCCGTACCATCGCTGCCTGCCTACCCCGCATCACCTTCCCCTCAGTGCCGATGCGACGATAGGCAGATGCCGGTAGGGCCGGCGTGAAACCCCAGCGTGAAACCGTAGCGCGAGCATGCCCGCTCAGGACCTGGAGACATCCTTGATGTGTTGCTGCGGCAGCAGCGCGGCCGCGTCGTTCTCCGACAGCGGGCTTTCCTCCGGACAGGCCGGATCCGGGAACCCGAACTGCTCCTTCAACGCCTGGCCACAGGCATTGACCGCCTCCAGTTCCTCGCCCTGGCGCTTGCATTGCTGGTCGAACGCGACCAGGAACGCGTCCTTGCGCCGAACGAAATCGTCGCCGCATTCGCGCATCAGCCGGATGCGATCCAGGTCGTCCTGCACGGCGTTGGTGCCATCCAGGCCGTACTCGTGCAGTTCCTCGGGCGTGAGCAGGCGCAGGCTGCGATTGGGCACCGTCATCATCAGATCGGCGATCGCCACCGCCACGCCGTTGCGCTCCAGATAGTCCTTCACGTTGCCGTAGACCTGCTGCAGTTCGTCGCGCAGTTCGGCACGCGAGGTCGCCTTGGAACTGATCCGCATCATCCGGTGGATGCCGATCTTGCCGGCGATCAGGCGGTTGTCGCCGGCGGCGAGCACGAATACGCAGGCGCTGTGGCAGATCGAGCCCTCACGCACCCAGATCGTCCAGTGCGAGGCGCCGATCGAATCGCCGGCGCGGATCGCCGCCTCGACCTGGCCACCGCTGGAATCCAGATCGAGGATGCGCCGTTGCAGGTGCAACCCGTCGGCGACCTGCGCCAGCCGGCCCATCAGTTCGGCGAAACTCGGGTTGATCTTGCCGGAGTAGCGCACACGCACCAGTCCGGCATCCTGGCATGGCTTCATCACTGCCTCGATCGAGGCCTTGTCCAGCGCCTTCAGCGGCTGGCCGTCGCCGCCCTCGGCGGTGTAATCGGTCGCGCAACCCACCCAGGCGTTGCCGGCATCGAGCTGCACCTCGGGCCACACCTCGTCCCGCCGCACCGGCTTGTGCGGCGCCGGTGCCGGTGGCGGCGCATCCACCGACACCATATGGTCGCCATCGGCGGCTGGCGTGGTCTGCGCGACGACCGGCGCCAACACCGGCTCGGGCCGGTGGCAGGCGGCCAGCAACGGCAGGCCCAAAACGAACAACCAGCAGAGCTTCTGCATCGAAAACACGGACGGAATAGGGAAAGTCCTTACAGTCTAGGGCGTCCGGCACGGCACCAGGCCAACATGGCTTGAACCGCAACATTGATGTCCGAAAACGGCCAGCCAACCTCCTGGCAAGCGCCTAGACTGGCCCCATGCTCCCGAACCGCCTACCCGACTCCGAACAATGCGACCGCGCCCGGCTGGCGCGCGATGCGCGTTTCGATGGCCTGTTCTTCACCGCGGTGAAGAGCACCGGCATCTACTGCCGGCCGGTGTGCCCGGCGCCGCCACCCAAGCCCGGCAACATCACGTATTACCCGAGTGCGGCCGCAGCCAGCGCCGCCGGCTATCGGCCATGCCTGCGCTGCCGGCCCGAGCTGTCGCCGCAGGCGCAGCAGCACCTCGGCGAGGAAACTGTGCAGCGCGCGCTGGGGCTGGTCGCCGAGGGGTTCCTGCAGGAACGCTCGGTCGATGACCTCGCCCAGCAGCTCGGCCTCAGCGCGCGCCAGTTGCAGCGCCAGTGCCTGCAGCAGCTCGGCGCCACTCCGGCGCAGGTGCATGCCACGCGCCGGTTGCTGATGGCCAAGCAACTGCTCACCGAAACCGCGCTGCCGGTGACCCAGGTCGCGCTCGCGGCCGGTTTCAACAGCCTGCGTCGCTTCAACGCCGCGTTCCTGGAAGGCTGCGGGATGCCGCCCTCGGCACTGCGCCGGGAACGCGGCGAGATCGCCGGTGGCGAACTGGTGCTGCGACTCGGCTACCGCCCGCCGCTGGACTTCCCGCTGATGCTGGCGTTCCTGCGCCGACGTGCGATCCCCGGGATCGAACAGGTGGACGAAGACGGCTACCGGCGCGTGATCGGCCCGCCCGACGCATCCACGCTGATCCACGTCACCGCCGATCCCAAGCGACCGGAACTGCGGCTGCGGATCGGCGCCACCGATCCGCGTGCGATCCCGGACATCGTGCGGCGGGTGCGGCGGATGTTCGACCTCGACGCGGATCTGCAGGCGGTCCACGCCACGCTCGCGCAGGAACCGCTATTGGCCGAGGCGATCGCGCTTCGACCCGGACTGCGTGTGCCCGGCGGCTGGGACGGCTTCGAGGTCGCGGTGCGCGCGATTCTCGGCCAGCAGGTCAGCGTGGCCGGCGCGGCGACACTGGCAGCCAGGCTGGTCGATCGCCACGGCGACCGTCGCGATGGCATGCCGGAAGGCTTTGATCGCGTCTTCCCCACGCCCACGCAGTTGGCCGACGCGCCGCTGGAGCAGATCGGACTGCCGCGCACCCGCGCCGCGACGATCCGCGCACTGGCACGGGCCGTGGCCGAAGAACGCCTGCATTTCGGTGCCGGCCAGCGCCTGTCCGAGTTCGTCGAACGCTGCACCGCCCTGCCCGGCATCGGCCCCTGGACCGCGCACTACATCGCCATGCGCGCGCTCGCCCAGCCCGACGCCTTCCCGGCCGGCGACCTGATCCTGCAACAGGTGCTCGGCCATCCCGACCGCCTCAGCGAACGCGCCACCGAGGCCCGCTCGCAGGCCTGGCGCCCCTGGCGCAGCTATGCCGTGCTGCACCTGTGGCACTTGGCCACCGACCGCAAGGAGAACCCGCAATGACCAACCTCTACTATTACGACGCCTTCGAAAGCCCGATCGGCACACTCACCGTGGCCACCGACGCCGATGGCCGCCTCCATCACATCCTGTTCCCGCGCAACCGCCACGAGGCGCGCGATCGCGACGGCTGGCAACACAATCCCGCCCCGGTCGCCGAGGCTCGACGCCAATTGCTCGACTACCTGCGCGGCGAGCGCACCGGCTTCGAGCTGCCGCTCGCGCCGGTCGGCACGCCGTTCCAGGTGCAGGTGTGGACCACGCTCGCGCAGATTCCGTATGGCGAAACCTGGAGCTACGCGCAGTTGGCGCAGCGGGTCGGCCGCCCGTCCGCCAGCCGCGCGGTCGGTGCCGCCAACGGCCGCAATCCGCTGCCGATCGTGCTGCCGTGCCATCGCGTGATCGGCGCAGACGGCGCACTGACCGGTTTCGGCGGTGGCCTGCCGACCAAGCAGGCGCTGCTGCGACTGGAAGGCGCCGCCTGCGTGGCCCATGCCGACGCAGCCGACCTGTTCGCCTGACGCGACCACATCGCGTGTCTTCGATGAGTAACCGGTGACGCTTAAAATGACGCGATGAAGTTCTCACTCCCCCTCCTCGCGGCCACCTGCGCGCTGCTGGCCGCCTGCGCCAGCCATGCTCCCGTCACCTCATCGCCCGCACCAACTGCACCGCACAAGGTGCTGCTGATCTCGATCGATGGCTTGCGGGCGGACATGCTCGATCGCGGCCTGTCACCGAACCTTTCGCGCCTGGCAGCCGAAGGCGTGCGGGCACGCTGGATGAGCCCGTCCTATCCGTCGCTGACCTTCCCCAACCACTACACGATCGTCACCGGCCTGCGCCCGGACCACCATGGCATCGTCCACAACAGCATGGACGACGCGGCACTGGGCAGGTTCACGCTCAGCAAGCGCGATGCGGTTGGCAATGCGGCTTGGTGGGGGGGCGAGCCGATCTGGGTCGGCGCGGAAAAGGCCGGCATACGCAGCGCGACCTGGGCCTGGCCCGGCAGCGAGGCACCGATCCAGGGGATCCGCCCCAGCCGCCAGCAGATCTTCGACGGAACGATACCGCTGGAGACGCGCGTGGACACCGTGCTGGGCTGGCTGGCGCTGACCGGGCCGGACGCTCCACGCTTCCTGACGCTGTATTTCGACCCGGTCGACCACGCCGGTCACGACTACGGCCCGCAATCACCCGAATACGCGCAGGCCATCACCCAGGTGGACACCGCCATCGGCCGCCTGCTGGCCGGCATGGCACGCCAGCACGCGCTGGACAGCACCGACATCATCATCGTCTCTGATCACGGCATGGCGGTCGTCGAGCCCGACCACGTGGTCGCGGTCGAGGACATGGTCCCGATCGAGGAAGCCAAGGTGGTTTCGGTCGGCCAGTCGATCGGCATCGAACCGCTGCCCGGCCAGCAAACCAAGGCCGAAGCCCGCCTGCTGGGCGCGCACGAACACTACGACTGCTGGCGCAAACAGGAACTGCCCACGCGCTGGCACTACGGCAGCAATCCACGCATCCCCTCGATCGTGTGCCAGATGCATGAAGGCTGGGATGCCATCCCACGCTCCCAGGTCGAGAGCCGACGCAAACTCGATCGCCCGCGCGGCTCGCACGGCTACGATCCGGCACTACCGACCATGCGTGCGGTATTCATCGCACGTGGACCGTCGTTTGCGGTCGGCCAGCAACTCCCCCCGTTCGACAACGTCGATGTCTATCCGCTGCTGACGCGTCTGCTCGGCATCACCCCCGCACCGAACGACGGCAACCCGCAGACGCTGCTGCCGGCCCTGCGCAGCACGTCCGCGCAAACCGAACGCTGAGGCAGTTGGTTTTTTTCTGAGTCCCTCACAAAAGCACGGCACATCACTTGTGCCGGTGTTTTTCCTTGTGGGAGGGACTCTCGGTGGCCTCGGGCCATCAGTCCCGACGGGCTGTACCGGTAAAGCGTCGGGACTGATGGCCCGAGGCCACCCAGAGTCCCTCCCACAGGATCTCCAACCAGATCTGTATTCCGCATCCAGCGCGAACCGGGCATAAAAAAACGCGGCGCAAGCGCCGCGTTTTTCCGTTGTCGCCCAGAGCCCGAATTAACCGGCCTTGGTCGCCGTCTTCTTGGCAACAGCCTTCTTGGCGGCCTTGACCACGGTCTTCTTGGCGACCGGCGCACCTGCGCCCACGGCCACCTTGCTCACGCTGTGCGAGCGTGCGTTGCCGTAGCTGGCGTTGTAGCGCTTGCCCTTGGCGGTTCTGCGGTCACCCTTACCCATGTCATCGACTCCTCAATGTGATTACGAAAACCCCGTGCGGACACGGGTCCGGCGAGGCAGGCTGTTCAGCCCCCTCGCGCAAGGCCGGGAAGCCTATCACGTCGCTTCCAACGCGTGCCATCAAGTCCCTGCGCAGCCCCACAGGACGCACGCCCCGCTCAGCTGCGAGTAATAGGTCCTAATGCGCGCAACTGGCGTCGTGAACGTGGCTGTGATTCAGCCGCAGGTTCACCAGATGCGCCACCGCTACCAGCGTGCCGCCCAAGGTCATGACCACCGCGTGCGGCACGGCCGCGTGGTGCAGCGGCGCATACAGGATGCCCAGCCACAACGCCGCCAGCCCCGGCAGCAACAGCACCAGCGCCCGTGTCGTGTGGTGGCGGCGATAGCCCAGCAACAGGCTGAACAGCCCCAGCAGGGTCACGAACACCACGATCGTGTACTCCACGGCGTCACCCAGCCAGAACGACAGGCCCAGCGAGGGCGCCAAGGCCAGCGCCAACGGCAGCACCGCGCAATGCACCGCACACAGCAGTGAACCAGTGGCGCCGAAGCGGTCGAGAAGGCGGCGCAGCGAAACGGGCAGTTGCATGACTTCCAGCAGGGACGGTGAAGTAGCGATTGGAATAATATAACATTCAATTCCTCGTATCTCCCCCTCGCTCCACGCCGGATCACCCATTGGCGCCGCGACCGTTTGGCTTGGCGTCACAATGATACAAAGTAACAATAGATTGGACCTTGCCCTTATGACCTCATCTCCCCGCCGCACCCCGCTCTGCCTTGCCCTCGCCGTCCTGCTGACGCCCAGCCTGGCGCTCGCCGTCGACGATCTGCAGAGCCCGCCCAGTTCCGATCCGAAGCACGACGCCAAGCCCGCTGCGGGCCGTCACGTGAAGGATCTCGACCGCGTCGTGGTGACCGCCAGCCCGCTGCGCGATACCGCTGCCGAGCTGAGCCGTCCGGTCGAGGTGCTGGCCGGTGAGAAGCTCGACGAAGCCCGCGCCTCCAGCCTGGGCGAAACCGTTGCCGGCCTGCCCGGCGTGCAGAGTTCGAACTTCGGCCCCGGCGTCGGTCGCCCGATCATCCGTGGCCTGGACGGCCCACGCGTGGCGGTGCTCAACGATGGGCTGTCCTCGCAGGACGTCTCCACCGTCAGCCAGGACCATTCACCGGCGGTCGAGCCGTTCCTGGCCGACCAGATCGAGGTGCTGAAGGGCCCGTCCACGCTGCTGTATGGCTCCGGCGCGATCGGTGGCGTGGTCAACGTGGTCGATGGCCGCATCGCCGAAACCCCGGTGGACGGCTTCAACGGCCGTGCCGAAATGCGCTTCGACGGCGGCGACAAGAACGGCAACACCGACATGTTCCGCGTCGATGCCGGCAACGGCAGCGGATTGTCGATCCATGCCGACGGCGTCTATCGCAATCAGAAGGATTACGACACGCCGCAAGGCAAGCAGGAGAACTCCTTCATCGACACCAAATCCGGCTCGGTCGGCGCTTCGCTGGCCGGTGACTGGGGTTTTGTCGGCGTGTCGGCCTCGCGCTTCCGCGACAACTACGGCAATCCCGGCGAGCCGGGTGACCGCGCTGCGGGCGAGCGTGGCGTATGGCTGCACATGCAGCAGGATCGCTACGAGTTGAAGGGGGGTCTGAACGATCCGTGGGGCGAAGGCAGCGGCCTGCGCTACAGCTTCGGCCACACCGACTATTCGCACACCGAGTTCGAGGGCGACGAGGTCGGCACGGTGTTCAGCAAGCGCGCCAACGAAGGCCGCATCGAGGCGTCTTTCGCCGCCGACAATGGCTGGAAGACCGCGATCGGCGTGCAGGGCAGCGACTCGACCTTCCAGGCGGTCGGCGAGGAATCGTTCGTGCCCAAGACGGACAACACCGCGATCGGCGTATTCGGCGTGGCCCGCAACAGCTGGGGCCCACTGCAGGTCGATCTCGGTGCGCGCGTGGACCAGGTCAAGTACAAGACCGAGACCGGCATCTCGCGCGATTTCCATCCGGGCAGCGTCTCGCTCAGCGGTGGCTGGCGCTTCAATGAAAACTGGCGCCTGACCCTCAACCTCGACCACGCCGAACGCGCGCCCGCCGAGGAAGAACTGTTCGCCGACGGCCCGCACATCGCCACGCTCGCCTACGAGATCGGCAACGCCGACCTGAAGAAGGAAGCCGCCAACCAGGCCGAGCTGGGCCTGAGCTACCAGAACGATTGGGTCGACGCGAAGGTTTCTGCCTACTACAACCGCTACAACGACTTCATCTATCTGGTCGACACCGGCAACCAGTGGTACTTCGACGAGGAAGACGAGTACCTGCCGATCCGCCAGTGGACGCAGGCCGACGCGATCTTCCACGGCTTCGAGGGCGAAGCGACCTTCCACCTGGCCAACAACGACAGCGGCGCCTGGGATCTGCACGTGTTCGGCGACACCGTGCGCGCACGCTTGAAGGACGGCGGCAACCTGCCGCGCATCGCACCTTCGCGCCTGGGCACGCAGCTGCGCTGGGAAAACAACGCCTGGCGCGCCTCGCTGGGCGCCACCCGCGTCAACAAGCAGGACAAGGTCGCCGAGGGCGAGACGCCCACCGCCGGCTACACGATGGTGGATGCGCACGTGGCCTACCACATCGATCACGGCAACACCGCATGGGAAGTGTTCCTGGACGGCAACAACCTCACCAATCAGGACGCACGCGTGCACACCTCGTTCCTCAAGGACGACGTGATGCTGCCGGGCCGCAATTACTCGTTCGGTGTGCGGTTGTTCTTCTGATCGCAGTCCGGTTTGGCTGGAGTACCTGGCCGCCCTTCGGGGCGGCTTTTTTTTGCGCGTTGCTTCGGTATTTCTTCTCAGGGAATGTTCCCTACCTCGACGATCGCAATGATCCCTCTACCGTCGCTCCCGCGAAGGCGGGAGCCCATGGACGTTGCTGCGAACGGCTCGAAAGTCCCTGGACCCCCGCCTGCGCGGGGATGACGGTGGTGAGTTTTTTGGGAATGCCACTCGGCCTCGCAAACGTAAAGAGTGCGCGTGCGGCAATCTGGTCAGTTCCATGCATATGCACCTACCATCGAGCACCCCAAACCGCTTACCGTCATGTCCGACAGCCCTCGCCGTTGCACCTGCTTCCATCTGCGTCGTGCCATGCGTTGGACCACGCGTCCATATCGAGTGGATCAAGCGCTGCGTACCGGAGCAGCGGCATGAGTTCGCTGCCAAACGATACCGGCGCAACTCGCCCGGCCAACCATTGGGGCCTGCTCATCGCCGCTTCGGCGGTGCTGATGCTGACGATGGGTGCGCGCCAGACCACCGGGCTGTTCGTCGATCCGATCCATCGCGACACCGGTGTCGGCATCGCCGCGATCAGTTTCGCGCTGGCGATCGGACAGTTCGTCTGGGGTGCGGTGCAGCCGCTGTTCGGCGCCCTCGCCGATCAACGCGGGCCACTGCCGGTGCTGGTCGGCGGCGGCCTGCTGCTGGCGCTCGGTCTCGGCCTGACACCGCTGATGCCCGGCGAATGGGGACTGATCTTCAGCCTGGGCCTGCTCGCCGCCGCGGGTGCCGGCGCCGGCAGTTTCTCGGTACTGATCGGCGCCACCGCACATCGGATGGCGCCGGAGAAGCGCTCCTTCGCCGCCGGCATCATCAACGCCGGTGGCTCACTCGGACAGTTCCTGCTTGCGCCGCTGGTGCAGTTCACGATCGGCGCCGCCGGTTGGGCGATGGCGATGACCGGGCTGGCGGCACTTTCACTGCTGACCCTGCCGCTGGCGTGGCCGCTGCGTGGCAAGCGGCGCGAACCCGTTGCCGCGCATCTGCCACAGCCCGATGGCGGCCTGCGCGCGCAGCTGCGCATCGCACTGCGCGACCGCAGCTACTGGTGCCTGCATCTGGGTTTCTTTACCTGCGGCCTGCACATCGCCTTCCTGGTCACCCACCTGCCGGGCGAAGTGGCGCTGTGCGGGCTGTCGCCCAGCGTGTCGGCCGCGTCGATCGCGCTGATCGGTCTGTTCAACGTCGCCGGCAGTCTGGTGGTCGGCAAGCTCGGCGAGCGCTTCCGGATGAAGTGGCTGCTGTTGGTGATCTACACCAGCCGCGCGGTGCTGATCGGGCTTTACCTGCTGGCACCGCCGACGCCGCTGACCTTCTACCTGTTCGCTGCCGCGCTCGGCTTCACCTGGCTGGCGACGGTGCCGCCGACCGCGGGTCTGGTCGGCAAGCTGTTCGGCCCGCGCTACCTCGGCACGCTGTTCGGCCTGACGCTGCTTTCGCACCAGCTAGGCGGCTTCTTCGGCGCGTGGCTCGGCGGCGTGGCGCTGGAGAAGTTCGGCGACTACACGTGGATGTGGTACGCCGACATGGTGCTGGCGCTGCTCGCGGCGTTGGTCAATCTGCCGATCCGGGAAGCCAAGATCACGCGAGCGGTGGCGATGGCCTGAGAGATTCCGGCGGCGCCCCTATGGACTGCACGCCGCTCGCGCCCTTCCCTTCTCCCGCTCGCGGGAGAAGGGAACGAGCTAGGCCTCAGCGCACTTCGCGCACAGGCCGTGCACTTCCAGCGTCTGCGCCTGCGGGTGGAAGCCCAGCGCCTTGGCGCGGGCGTCGAGCTGGGCCACAACCTCGCGATCTTCCAGTTCGACCGCGTTATGGCAGCGGTCGCAGATCAGGAACGGCACCGAGTGCTGCAGGCTGTTGGGATGGTGGCAGGCGACGAACGCGTTGACCGATTCGAGCTTGTGCACGAAACCATTGGCCATCAGGAAATCCAGCGCCCGATACACCGTCGGCGGGGCATCGGCGCCGACGCCCTTGCCTTCGCGGACCCATTCCAGCAGCTCATACGCCTTCACCGGCTTGCCGGCGTCGGCGATCAACCGCAGCACGTTGGCGCGGATCGGAGTCAGTCGCAGGCCGCGCTCGATGCTCGCGCGCTCCACCGCCTGGACGAACGCATCGGCACTATCGACGTGATGGTGGGGATCGGTGCAGCTGTGCTTGGCGGATTTGGCGGGCATGGTGACCTCGAATCGGGACGGCTCAGGCCGCCGTACTGACCTTGATAAGCGCCGCGTCGATGCGTTTCAAGGCCTCGTCGCGACCGGCCAGATAGACGGTATGGGAAATGTCAGGACTGACCTGGGTGCCGGTGATCGCCACGCGCAGCGGCTGGGCGACCTTGCCCATGCCCAGCTCCAGCGCGGCGGCGGTGTCATGCAGCGCGGCGGACACGCTTTCGACGGTCCATTGCGGCTGCGCGGCCAGCAGTTCGCGCGCCTTGCCCAGCGCGACATCGGCGCCGGCCTTGAGGTGCTTGGCGACGGCTGCCTCGTCGTAGGTCTCCAGCGGCTGGTACCAGACCGTGGCCTTCTCGGCCATTTCCTTCAGGGTCTGCACGCGCTCGCGCAGGGCGATCACCACGTCGACCGGGGCCGGGCCGGCGGCCACGTCCAGGCCGAGCTTCTGCAACTGGTAGACCAGTTGCGGCGCAATCGCGGCCGGATCGTCGCTCTTGAGATAGTGCTGGTTGACCCAGCCAAGCTTGGCCATGTCCAGGCGCGCGGCCTTGGAATTGACGTCCTTCACGTCGAACAGGTCGATCAACTCCTGGCCCGAGAACAGCTCCTGATCGCCATGCGACCAGCCCAGCCGCGCCAGGTAGTTGATCAGCGCGTGCGGCAGGTAACCGGCGTCCTTGTACTGCATCACGTCGGCCGCGCCGGTGCGCTTGGACAGCTTGGCGCCCTGCTCGTCGAGGATCATCGGCATGTGCGCGAACTTCGGCACCACCGCGCCCAGCGCTTCATAGATGTTGATCTGGCGCGGGGTGTTGTTGATGTGGTCGTCGCCGCGGATCACCTCGGTGATGCGCATGTCCCAATCGTCCACCACCACCGCGAAGTTGTAGGTCGGGTAGCCGTCCGGGCGGAAGATCACCATGTCGTCGAGCTCGCTGTTGGCGATCTCGATGCGGCCCTTGATCAGGTCGTCGAAGGCGACCACGCCGTCGAGCGGGTTCTTGAAGCGGATCACCCGGTTCGGATCATCGCGGTACGGCAGGTTCTGCTCGCGCGCGGCGCCGTTGTAACGCGGCTTCTCCTGCCTGGCCATGGCGGCCTCGCGCATGGCGTCGAGCTCCTCGCGGGTCTCGTAGGCGTAATAGGCCTTACCCTCGGCGAGCAGCGTCTCGGCCACTTGCTTGTAGCGGTCGATGCGCTGGGTCTGGTAGATCGGGCCTTCGTTGTAATCCAGGCCCAGCCAGTCCATCGCCTCCAGGATCGCGTCGATCGCGGCCTGGGTGCTGCGCTCGCGGTCGGTGTCCTCGATCCGCAGCACGAATTCGCCGCCACGGTGGCGCGCCTCCAGCCAGCAGTACAGCGCGGTGCGGGCGCCGCCGATGTGCAGATAACCGGTGGGACTGGGGGCGAAGCGGGTGCGGCAGGTCATGGAACGCTCGTGAAGACGGAAATCCGGTCAATTTTACCCGGCCCGCGCCCGCCCTGCCGGCGTGGCGCCGTACGCCCCCACTTTGCGGGCGTCAGGGCCGATCGAGCAATTCCAGCCGCGCCCGCTGCAATTCCGGCTGAAGTTGGCCATACCAGTCACGGTCGTTGGCGACCTGGGCACGGGCGCGGCTGGCTTCCAGGGCGTCGAAATCGAGTTCGGCGATTGCCCAGACCTGCCCGCCTGCGGTGCGCGCCAGCACGCCATCGGCAGGCAGGCCAACGTCCATCGGCGCATACAGCGCAGCCTCGCCGGTGTTCACGTCCAGCGCCGGGCTCCATTCGGCCAGGCCGGCAGTGACCGACTGCGCCACGAACATCCGGTTCTCCAGCGCACGCGCCAGGCAGCCGACCTGTACACGGGTAGCGCCGGCGACGGTGTCGGTGCAACTGGGCACGACCAGCAGGCGTGCACCGGCCTCGACCTGCGCGCGCACCGGCAGCGGGAACTCGCTGTCGTAGCAGATCGAAATCCCGGCACGCACGTTGTCGGCTTCAAACACCTTGAGCGCGTCGCCGCCCTCGATCACGCCGGTGTTCTTCTCGAAGCCGGTCAGTTGCAGCTTGTCCTGCCAGCCATGGCGCCCATCCGGCGTGAACCAGTAGCCACGGTTGCGATAGCGGCCCTCGCCCACCGCCAGCAGGAAGCTGCCGGCGACGATGTGCAGATCGAGCTGCCGCGCCAGATTCGCGAACAGCACAAGGTAGTCGGCGTGACGCTGCTGGGTCGCCGCCAGCGAGGCTTGCAGGTCGGCAAACACCGGCAGACCGAAGGTAGCGGCCAGTTCCAGCGACAGGTACTCGGGCAATACCGCCAACCGCGCGCCGGCGTGCGCGGCCTCGGTCAGCAACGCGCTCTGCTTCTCGGCGAAGGCGGTGAAATCGGTTGGCTGGCCGACGGGATACTTGGCGACGGCGACTTTCATGCGGAGGGTTCCAGCACGCGAGTCCAGAATGTCAGGACGTGTTCGACCTCGCCACGACCGATCTCATCCCAATGCAGGCGCATGCTCAGGCCCGGCTGGCGCTCGTAGCCGCGCTTGTGCCAGAACGCCTCGTTGCCGCGGTGGCCGGGCGGATGACGTGGATCGTCGCCATCGCGATCAACCGCGCAGAACGCGGTGGTGGCGAAGCGTCCGAGCTGGCGCGCATGCGCCTCGCGCGCATCGAAGAAGGCGTGTCCCACCCCACGTCTGCGATACGCCGGCAGCAGTATCGATTCGCCGAAGTAAAAGACCGGGGCCGGGTCCAGACCCGCGTCGAGGAACGGCTGGCGGAACGCCACGGTATCGTCGAGCAGCGGCAGGCCGGTGGAAGCGCCGACTACCGCATCACCATCACGCGCCAGCACGAACACGCTGTCCGGCGAGCCCGCGTAGGCCGCCAGATAGTCACGTTCGTGGGCCAGATCGCCTTCGTACAGATAGGGCCAGTCGCGAAACACCGCGATGCGCAGACGCGCGACGTCGTCGAGGAAAGGGGCAATCTCGGGGCCGCGCAGTGCGGTGATGGCAGGCAGTGAGGACATGCCGCGGATTCTAGCGGCAGCCCTGTTCCGACGCAGTGCTTGAAGCTGTCAAGCCTCCGCCTCGTTCGAAACAATGGACGGACCCAGCCGCCGCGCGTACCACCGCAGCATTCCTCGCAGCAGCAGACCCAGCAATGCGGCGACCACGGACAGCGTGAACAGCAACGCTTCAACATAGCCCAGCAGGAAGACTTCCAGACCCTGCAGCGCCACGTCCTGGTTACTGGAACGGTCGGACATGCTCAACAACATGCCAATCGTCAGCAGCGTCAACAGGTTCGGCAGCACCGTAAGCCATGCGAACAACGTCCAGGAACGGGTGGCCGCCCAGGTGAGCATCGCCAGGCACAGCAGCAACGCCGCCGCGATCAGGATCAGCATCAACATCTCGAACCTCCGCTTTCTTCCTGCCAGAACAGCCACAGCGATTCGCTCGCCGGATCGAGCAGCAGCGCGAACCGCGCATCCTCGCGCTCGCTCCAGAACACGTCATGGCCCCAACCGCGCAGCCTTCGCCAGTCGGCACAGATGAAGTTGGCACCAGATCGCATCACCGCCGCCTGCAACCACGCCACACCCTGCGCGCGGATCGTTGCCGCGACACCGCGCTCCAGCCGCAGGCCGATCAGGCCACGGCCGCCGCTTCGCAGCGGCAGCCGTGACAGCGGCGAGCTTTCCCAGCATCCGCCATCGTGCGGCGCCAGCACCGCGACCGTGCGCAGGGCCGCCGGCAACAAGCGTTGCGCCCGCCTCAGCAGGCGCACATGAGCCGATAGCGCGCTCATCGCAGCTGATTGCCCAGTTCGTACCAATCCAGCTTGCGGGTCAGCCACATGATCGCCGCCAGGATGCCGAACAGCAGCAGCGAGCCCATCAGCAACGCGTTGTCCTCCGACCCGAGCAGGCTGTAGAGCAGGCCATACAGCGTGGTCAGCAACAGCGCGAAGCCGGCAGCCAGCATCCGGTTGCCCAGCACCCCGACCAGATAGAAGAACTGCAACCCGATACAGGCCGCGGCCGATATCAGATAGGCCTGCCAGAACGCGATGTGCTCGGAAAGGCTCAGCAGCAACAGGAAGAAGATCGCCAGCGCCAGCCCGACCAGCAGGTATTGCACGGGATGGATGCGCAGCTGCTTGATCAATTCCAGCAGCACGAAGCCGACGAAGGTCAGCACCACGAACAGCAGGCCGTACTTGCTGGCGCGATCGACCTGGGTATAGACGTCGACCGGGTCGACCAGATCCACGCGCAGCACGTCGGGCTGCTCGCCGGCCGCCAATTGCGCCTGCGCACCGGTCGCCAGCGAGGACAGCGACCACTGCGCGCGAAAACCGGCGGGATCGACCTGCCGCTCCGTCGGCAGGAACTGGCCGCCAAAGCCCGGATGCGGCCAGGACGAGCGCAACGTCACCTGGTTGCTGTCGCCGACCGGCACCACCGACAGCGCGCGGGTACCGGCCAGTTGCAGGTCGAGCGTGACGTTCGCCAGCGCCGGCAACGCGCCGCTCACGGTGTCGGGCAAGTCCGGCAACCGCGCACGCAGCCCCTGCAGGACCGCAGGCAGATCACTGCCGCCGCTTTCCAGCTTCACGCTGCGCTCGTCCAGGCGCAGGCTCGGCTCGCCGGTCAATCCACGCACGTCGGAGATGCCCATCACCAGATAAGGCTGGCCATACACGCGGCCCGGCGTGGCCTCGTAAGCCATCGGCGCGAATTCGGCACGTACCTGCGCCTTCCAGGTGTACACCGGCACCTTGAACAGGCCGACGCGGCGCTGCGAAGGCGTCAGCACGCCATCGATCCGCAACCGCGTGGGCGCCTGCACCAGGCGACCACTCTCGCGCCGCCGCTGCGTCGTGGTATTGCCGTCGTCGTCGCGGACCTTGACCTCGACCTCGCGCGTCCACGGGATGTAGCGCAACGGCGCGATGAAGCGCTGCTCGCCGGCGCTGCTCTGCGTCACCTTGGTCACCGCTTCCTCGCGGTAGCGCTCGCGATCGGCGATGACGCTGCGGATCGCCAGCAGCGGTATGAGCAGCAACAGGATCAGCCCGCCCATCAGGGTGAACCGCAGCAACAACTTGGGAGATTTCATCAGCAGTCCTCGTCGGAGAGGCCTGCAGCTTGCGACCACACGGTGAGCGCGGTTTGTGGCGAATTTGAAGTCTGTGTGAAGTGCCTGGATCCAGCACGCTTCAATGTCATGGACCGTAGGAGCGGCTTCAGCCGCGATGGGGCTTTACGGGTAAAGCCTCATCGCGGCTGAAGCCGCTCCTACGATGAACGGGGTTTGGTAACCACCTGAAAAAATGCTCTAGCGCACAGCGCCGGCCAGCGGCAGTGACAGCACGGCACGCGCGCCGCCTTCGACCCGATTGTCCAATCGCGCCTCACCGCCATGCAGGCGCGCCACCTCACGCACGAACGGCAGGCCCAGCCCGGAGCTGCGCGGCGTGCCATCCGGCCGCGGCAGCGAATAGAACCGTTCGAACACGCGTTCACCGGCGTAATCCGGCAGACCCGGACCATCGTCCTCGACGCTCAGACGCAGCACGCCGGCTTCCACCTGTGCGGTCAGTACGACCACGCCGCCGGCCGGCGAGAACGCGATCGCGTTGTCGAGCAGATTGCCCACCGCCTGACGCAGCAGGAACACATCACCCTCCATGCCCGGCAAGGCACCCTCGACAACCAGCCTCAGCCTCACCTCGCGGCCTGCTGCCTGCATCGCGCACGCTTCGACCGCCTGCTCAAGCAGTACGCCCACGTCCACCGGCGCGCGCTTCTGCAACCAGCCATGCTGTTCGACTTCAGCCAGCGCCAGCAGCTTGTCGATGGTCTCGGTAAGGCGCCGTTCCTGCGACTGGATACTGCCGACGAAGCGCTGGCGATCCGGCTCCGGCAACGGTTCCTGCAACAACTCGGCCGCGCCACGGATCGCCGCGAGCGGGCTCTTCATCTCGTGGGTGAGCGATTGCACGTACTGCTCCACGTACGCCTTGCCTTCCAGCTTGCGGCGCATCTGCTCCAGCGCCTGGCCGAGATCGCCGATCTCGTCGCGCCGGCGTGGCGGCGGTGGCACCGGCTCGCCGGCGCTGACCGCACGCGCGTAACGGTTCAGCCGGCCGATGCCGCGCGACAACCACCAGGTCGCCAGCACCCCGATCAGCGCGGCGATGCCGACCAGCCACGCACCGCGTCGCAGGATATTGCGCTGGCTGGCGACGATGAACGGCTCGATGCTGCGGTTCGGCTGGGCCACCGTCAGCACGCCGATCATGCGGCTGCCGTCGGCAGGATCGTAGATCGGCGCGGCGACGTGCATCACGCTGGCATTGTCCGGCGCGCCCACGTCTTCCGGGCTGGAACGCGCGCCGTACTCGCCGCGCAGGGTGCGGTAGACATCGTTCCAGCGCGAATTGTCGCGCCCAAGATCACGACCGCTGGAGTCGAACACGACGATGCCATGCGCGTCGGTCACGGTGACCTGGTAATCGATGCTGCGCTTGGGAAAACGCCACACCAGCGCATGCGGGTCGCGCTGCTGCGCACGGGCGATCTGATGCGCGAACGCGCCATCGCCGATGTGGCCGGCGGCCAGGTCCGGCGCGGCGATTTCCGCCAGCAGATTGGCCGAGTCCACCAGCGTCGATTCGATCGCCTGGCGCACGCCCGGCTTGACCTCGTTGACGAACACCCGCATCACGAAGAACGCGGCCACGCCGACGATCAGGAAGAAACCCAGGAACAGCTTCAGGCCCAGGCGCACGTCAGCCCTCGATCGCGTAGCCGAGGCCGCGATGCGTGCGGATCGGATCCGCCATCGCCCCGGCCGCGCGCAGCTTGGCGCGCAGGGTCTTGATGTGAGTATCGACGGTGCGGTCGGCACTGTCGGCATCGCTGTCCCAGGCACGATCCATCAGCTGGGCACGGCTGAGGATCGCGCCCGGGCGTGCCAGCAACGCGGCCAGCAGGGTGTATTCGTAGCGGGTCAGCGGCAACGGCCGCTCGCGGTAGTGGATCCGGCAACCCTCGCGGTCGATCGCGAATTCGCCGTGCCGTTGCCAGGCCGCCTCGGTCGACGAGGTGTGCCGGCGCAATCGCGCCCGCACGCGCGCCATCAGCTCGCGCGGCGAGAACGGCTTGGTCACGTAGTCGTCCGCGCCCAGCTCCAGGCCCAGTACACGGTCGATCTCATCGTTGCGGGCGCTCAGGAACACCACCGGCACCGCACTGAAACCGCGCAGCTCCCGGCACACGTCGAAGCCGCTGATGTCCGGCAGGCCGACGTCCAGCAACACCAGATCGATCGCCACCTCCTCGCGCAGCCGCGCCAGCGCCTGCCGGCCGAGCAGCACGTGCTCCACCGCATACCCTTCGCTACGCAAGGCATACAGCACGGGATCGGCGATGGCGGGCTCGTCCTCGACCACGAGGACACGGGCGGCGGGAGCGGACATGGCGCGCAGCATAGCGGCACTCGGGGGTACCGACGGCTGCGGGCCAAGCAGCTCCACAGCGACCCGATCGCACCAAGCCTCTACACTGGCGGCATGAACTATCGCCACGCCTTCCACGCCGGCAACCATGCCGACGTGCTCAAGCACCTCGTCCTGCTCGCCTTGATCGACTCGTTCAAGCGCAAGGACAGCCCGTTCTTCATCCTCGACACCCACGCCGGCCGCGGCCGCTACCTGCTCGCCGGCGAGGAAAGCCGCAAGACCTCCGAAGCCGAGGACGGGGTGATGCGGCTGATGGCGCAACCGCAGCTGCCCGAGGTGGTGGAGCGCTACCTGCGTGCGGTCCAGGCCGACAACCCGGTCGGCTCGCTGATCGCCTACCCCGGCTCACCCTTGCTGGCTGCCCAGGCCACGCGCGAACAGGACCGGCTGGCGTTCTGCGAGCTGCAGCCCGAGGAAGCCGCCGCGCTCAAGACCCTGTTCGCCCACGACGCGCGCGTGCGCGTGCATGCCGGCGATGGCTACGCGGCGATCCGCGCATTCCTGCCGCCCAAGGCCGGCGCGAGCAAGATCGGCCGTGGCCTGGTACTGATCGACCCGCCCTACGAGGCGCAGGACGCCGAGTACCCGCGCATCATCGAAACCCTGCGCGAAACCTTTGCGCGCTGGCCGCAGGCCAGTTGCGCGGTGTGGTATCCGATCAAGCAGCGTCGCAGCCTGCAGCCGTTCTTCCGCAAGGCCGCCGCGCTGCCGGTGAAGTCGGTGCTGCTGGCCGAGCTGCAGGTGCGCCCGGACGACTCCCCGCTGCGCTTGAACGGCAGCGGCATGCTGCTGGTCAACCCGCCCTGGCATTTCGATCAGGTGCTCGCGACGGCGCTGCCGGTGCTGAAAACCCATCTGGGCGAGGCCGGCGCATCGACCCGGCTGGAGTGGCTCAAGCAGGAAGGCTGAGTTTCACGCTCGATTCACGAACGGATCACGCCCGAGGTGGGTACAGTCGCGCCGCGGCCCCTGTTCAGGTGGTGGGTGCCGCGCATCGGAAGCGTTCATTTTGCCGTCGTGGGTAATGCCAGAATCTCCCCGTCCCTGAGGAACAACGGTCATGGCCATCCGCAATCGCATGCCCCCCTGGCATGAAAACTTCACCCTGCCCAATGGCCATACCCTCCTGCTCCGTCCGATCCGCCCGGAAGACGGGCCGCCGCTGCAAGGCGCGTTCAGCCTGCTCGAACCGAGCGAGATTCGCGACCGGCTGGCACGGCCGGGCGGCGAGCTCACCCACGACCAGTTGCAGAAGCTGACCCACCCCAACCCGAAGACCGAGATCGTGCTGGTGGCGGCCGAGACGCTGCCGCCGGGCGAGGCGGTGATCGTCGCAGTCGCGCGCGCCACCGTGCTGCCCGGCTCGCGCCAGGCCGAGTACACGATCCTGGTCAGCCGCTTCGTCGCCGGCCAGGGCCTGGGCCGTCAGTTGATGCGCAAGCTGGTGAAGTGGGCGCGCCGCAAGTACCTGGACCAGATCTGGGGCGACGCGCTGCGCAGCAACCTGCCGATGCTGCAACTGGCCGAATCGCTCGGTTTCAAGCCGCATCCGCATCCGGATTCGCCGGAGCTGGTGCGGATGGTGCTTGAACTGGAGAGCTAGCCAAGTCGCCATGGCGACTTGACCATCCCCCGCCCCGCAGCCAGCACTCCGCAGGCAATTGCTCAAGCTCAGCAGCAGATAGCCGAACGCGTCCGCACAACCTCTATCGAGCGGTTGTCTCGCTGTTTGCAATCTCGGCGGGCGGCTCGCCCATCGCCTGGAACAACGCCGCCGTATCCACCAGTCGCGTGGCCCGAGCCTGGATTTCCGACTGCCGCGCTTGTTGCCAGCGTTGCTCACTCGCGATCGTCGCGGGATACGACGCCGAGCCCATTCGGTGGCGCGCCTGGGTTTCGTCGAACGACTGTCGCGAGGCCTCGGCCGCCGCGTTCGCGGCCTGTAGCGCGCCGGCATCCTGCTCCAGCGCCACCAGCGTATCGGCCACATTGCGGAACGCATTGAGCACCGTCTGCCGATACTGCGCCGCACTCGCCTCGTATTGGGCGATCGCCGCCTTGCGCTCGGCGCGCAACGCACCGCCATGGAAGATTGGCTGGGTCAGCCCCAGCCCGGCGCTCCAGATCTTCGAGCCACTGGCAAACAGCACGGAATCCTTGAAGGCAGCCGAGCCCAGCGAGGCCGACAACGAGAGACGCGGAAACAGATTGGCGGTGGCGACGCCGACCTGTGCCGAGGCTGCACGCAAGTCGGCTTCGGCCGCCAACACGTCCGGGCGTTGCCGCAACAGCTCCGAGGGCACGCTGACCGGCACCGTCGCCGGCAGCTTGAAATCGGCCAGCGGCAGTACCTCGGGCGCCTGGTCCGGTGTCCGTCCCAGGTAGACCGCCAACGCATGCCGCGCCTGGATCGCCTGTGCACGCAATGGCGGCAACGTAGCGGCCAAGGCGGCTGCATTCTGCCGCGCCGCCAGCACGTCGTCATGCGAGGACGCACCGAGCGCATAGGCCTTCGACACCAGTTCCGCCTGGGTGCTCGCCAACGTCACCGCGCGGCTGGTCGCGTCGACCTGCTCTGCTGCGGCCGACGCCTGAATCGCCGTGATCACGATGTTCGCCGCCAATGCCCGACGAGCGCCGGCGAGCTGATAGGCCTGCGCATCCACTTGTGCCGCTGCCTGCTTCACCCCGTAACGCGAGGCACCGAACAGATCGAAGTCATAGCTGAGATCGAGTTCGCCGGCATAGACGTTGTACAGGCTGGTCGGCGGATTGATGTTGGGAAGGCCCAGCGCGCGCTGCCGGCTGGTCTGCGCCTGCGCGTCCACGGTAGGCAGCAACGTGCTACCTACCTGGGCACGGTACTGCTGACGCACCGCCTCCAGCGTGTGGCGTGCCGCATCCAGCGAAGGACTGTTGCGCAACCCCTCCTCGACCCAGCCGTCGAGTGTCGCCGAGCCGAACACATGCCACCACTCCACCACCACCGGCGCATTGCGTTCGAAACCCTGCTCGCCGTCGGCGGCGATCGTGGAGCTGGCCTCGGAGTTGGCGACAGCATCGGCGGTGTAACGCTCGGGTTGAGGCGGCGCCGCTGGCCGCGACGGCGGTGCGAACGCGCAACCGGAGAGCAGAATCGCACTGACCCATACACCCTGCCGCAGACGATGTTTGACGATGACGCTCATGGCGCAACCTCCCGTGCGGGCTCGTCCGCACGCACACGGAACCAGACGGCGTACAGCACCGGCAGGTAGAACAGGGTCAACACGGTAGCGACGGTGATACCACCCATCAGCGCGGTCGCCATCGGCCCGAAGAAGTTGCTGCGCAATAGCGGAATCAGCGCCAGCACGGCCGCCGCCGCGGTGAGCGTGATCGGACGGAAACGCCGCACCGTGGCGCCGATGATCGCCTCCCAACGTGGATGACCCGCCGCAATATCCTGCTCGATCTGGTCCACCAGGATCACCGAGTTGCGCATGATGATGCCAAACATCGCGATCGTGCCCAGCATCGCCACGAAGCCGAATGGTTGCCCGAACAGCAGCAGCGATCCGATCACGCCGATCAGCCCCAACGGCGCGGTCAACACCACCATCAGCGTGCGACTGAAGCTCTGCAGCTGGATCATCAGCAAGGTCAGCACGGCGATGGCCATCAACGGCATCTGCGCGTTGATCGAACCCTGCGCCTTCTGGTTCTCCTCCACCGAACCGCCCACCTCGATGCGATAGCCCACCGGCAGCTGGCTACGCAGATCTGCAAGCCTGGCATCGATGGTGTGGGTCACGTCCAGCCCCTGGGCTCCGCCGCGCACATCAGCCTGCACGGTGATCGACGGCTGCCGATTGCGCTCCCAGATCACGCCGTATTCCAGCCCATAGTGCAGTGTGCCCAACTGCGCCAACGGAATCGGGGCGCCGCCGGGCGTGGGGATCGCCAGCTCGGCGATCCGGTCCGGATGCACGCGTTCGTTCTTCGGCGCGCGCAGGTCCACCGCGATCAGCTTGTCGCGCTCGCGGTACTGGGTAACCGTGGTTCCGGACAGCGACATCGCCAGGAAGTCGGCCACATCCTGCGAAGTGATGCCGAGCTGGCGCGCCCGCGCCTGATCGATCTCGAAACGCACCGAGCGTGCGCCCGGCTCGTCCCAATCGAATTGCACGTTACGGGTCTGCGAATCTGCGCGGACGATCTCGGCGAGCTTGTCGGCGATGCCACGCACCGTGCGGATATCGTTGCCGGTGATGCGGAACTGCACAGGAAAGCCCACCGGCGGCCCATTTTCCAGCCGGCTGATGCGCGTGCGCACGGCGGTGAAGTCGTGCTCCAGCACGCTGTCCAGATCATGCGCCAGCTTCTCGCGTGCCTCCACGCTCTTGGCGGTGATCACGAATTGGGCGAAGTTCGGCTGTGCCAGTTTCTGGTCCAACGGCAGGTAGAAGCGCGGTGCGCCGGCGCCAACGAAGCTGACGTAATTGTCGATCTCCGGCCGGTCCTTGATCGCCGCCTCCAGGCGCTTCACCTGAGTCAGCGTGGCATCGAACGAGGCACCTTCCGGCAGGCGCAGGTCCACCATCAGTTCCGGTCGATCGGAGCTGGGAAAGAACTGTTTCGGCACCAGCCCGAAACCAGCCAGTGCCACCACGAACAACACCCCGGTCGCGCCCAGCACCACAGAACGATGCCGCAGACAGACATCCAGCCAGCCTCGGAAACGGCGGTAGAACGCGGTGTCATAGATCTCGATGTCGCCTTCGCGGTGCACGATGGCAGCGGCACGCGTGCGGCGACGTGCGTTCCAGCCTTGCGGCATGAGGCGCGCCCACCATTCCTCGCCGGGCCGGGCACGTGCGTGATGTTCCGGCAGCATCTGATAACCCAGCAGCGGAATCACGATCACCGCGGCCAGCCACGACAACAGCAGGGCGATCGCCGATACCTCGAAGATCGAGCGGGTGTATTCACCCGTACCCGACTTGGCCAGCGCGATCGGCAGGAAGCCGGATACCGTCACCAACGTACCGGTGAGCATCGGAAACGCGGTGCTGGTGTAGGCGAACGCAGCCGCACGCACCCGGCTCCAGCCCTGCTCCAGTTTCACCGACATCATTTCCACCGCGATGATCGCGTCATCCACCAGCAGGCCCAGCGCGAGCACCAAGGTGCCGAGCGACACCTTGTGCAGGCCTATGCCGAACAGATTCATGCACAAGGCGGTGCTCGCCAACACGAGTGGAATCGAAATCACCACCACCATGCCAGTGCGGAAGCCGAGGCTGACCAGGCTCACCAGCAGTACGATCGCGACGGCTTCGGCCACCGACTCCAGGAAGTCGTCTACCGAGTGCGACACCGTCTTGGGCATGCTGGTTATGTTGTTAAGCATGAGCCCCGCCGGCAGGCGCTTGCGCAACGACGCGGTCGCCTCGTCCAGCGCATTGCCGAGCTGGATCACGTCGCCGCCGGGCTGCATGGTCACGCCAATCCCCAGCACCGGGCGCCCCATGAAGCGCACCTGTTCCACCTGTGGGTCGTCGTAACCACGCTTGATGGTGGCGATGTCGCCCAGCCGGAAACTGCGGCTGCCGATACGCAGCAGCGTGTCGGCCAGCGCATTGGCATCGTTGAACTGCCCGCTCGGGCGTACGAACACACGGTCGTCCGTCGTGGTGATCACGCCGGCCTGGGCCACCGCATTCTGCTGGTTGATCGCCTGGGCGATCTGCTGCGGGCTGATCCCGAGCCGGGACAGTCGCGCATTGGGTATCTCGACGTAGATGCGCTGTTTCTGGTCGCCAAAGTAGTCGACCTTGCCTACGCCAGGCACACGCAACAGCTCCACGCGCAGTTGTTCGGCGTAGTCGTGCAGTTGTGCCGGCGAGAACCCATCGCCCTCCAGCGCATAGATATTGGTGTAGACGTCGCCGAATTCGTCATTGAAGAACGGCCCCTGCACACCTGCCGGCAGTTGCGCGGCGATGTCGCCCACCTTTTTGCGCACCTGGTACCAGGTGTCCGGAACCGCCGAAGCGGGCGCCGAATCCTTCACATTGAAGAAGATCAGCGATTCGCCCGGCCGCGAATAGCTGCGCAGGAAGTCGATCGACGACACTTCCTGCAGCTTGCGCGCAATGCGGTCGGTCACCTGCTCCTGTACCTGCTTCGCATCCGCCCCCGGCCAATAGGTCTGGATCACCATCACTTTGAACGTGAACGGCGGATCCTCCGATTGCGATAGCCGGCTGTAGGAGAGCATGCCGAACACCGTCACCATCACCATCAGGAACATCACCAGCGAGCGGTGCCGTAGCGTCCACGCCGACAGGTTGAAGCGGCCCTCATCGCTCACGGCGCGTCCTCCGGGTGCGGCGGCGCGATAGCCACCACCTTCTCGCCCGCGCTTACCGTATGCACGCCCTGCATCACCACCTGTTCGCCGGGGACAAGCCCTTCACCGACCAGCACATCGCGCTCGCCGTAGCGCAGTACCGTCACCGGCCGCAGTTCGAGCGTGGCGTCGCGCTTCATCACCCACACCGCCGGCTTCTCACCCTGATGAAACAGCGCCGTGGCTGGCAACCGCACGCCCTGCACGGCCGCTCCGGTAGACAACGTCACTTCGACGGTCAAGCCCAACGGGAGGTCTTGAGCAGCGGCGTCGAGCGTCAGCTTCACCCGGTAGGTGCGCGCCTGCGGATCGGCCGCCGGCGATACCTCACGCACCTTCGCGGCCAGCGTCACACCCGGCAGCGCTGACGCGGCCAGCGTCGCCGTCTGCCCCGGCTTCACTTGCGCGACTTGCTGCTCGGGTACGTCGATGTAGACATCCCGTTCGCCCGACCAGGCGAAGCCGAACACCGCCTGCCCGGCGGCCAGTACCTGTCCCACCTCGGCCTGCTCGCGGGTGATATGGCCATCGCGATCGGCGACGAGATTGGTGTAGCGGGTCTGGTTCTGCGCCAGCGCCAACTGCTGGCGTGCCTGGTCGCGCCCGGCCAGCGCGGAAGCATAGGCATCACGGGTCTGATCCAGCTGCTGCCGGCTGATCAGGTCGGCCTTGGCCTGCGCCTCATCGCGGTCGCGCTGCTGGGTGGCAAACGCCAGGCGGTGCTCGGCGGCCTGCTGGGCAGCCAGGGCCGAGACTTCGTTGCGGGTGGCGTCGGCATCATCGAGCCGCGCCAGTACCTGCCCCTTCTTCACTGCGTCGCCCAGATGCGCCAGCCGCGCCACCAACTGCCCCTGCACGCGGAACGCCAACGGCATCTCGTAGCGTGCCTGCACCTCGCCCGGGAATCGCAGTTGGTTGCCACCGTCGGCCGCCTGCGCCGGCATCGCGATCACCGGTCGCGCCGGCTCAGCTTGCGGCGCCTCGCGGCCACAGCCGGAAAGCAGCATCGTCGATGCCAGCAAGGTCGCCATTGGCAGGGCCGCTCGGCGCGCAGGCCCGGCCCACACCGGCCCGACCAGGGAAGGAAAAAGGGATGCACTCACTAGCCACTCCTGCAACGGCGGGTTCGCCCTTGGATTCGGTCCTGAATTCTAATTCATATTTGAATTCAAATACAATACTGTATCCAAATACACGAAAACCCGCCCGTGCTAGCATGCCGCCATGCCACGCAAGCGAATGACCCGCGAAGAAAGCCGCGACCTCACCCGCGACCGCCTGCTTGAGGCGGGATCGGTCGTCATCGCCCAAAAGGGCCTGGCCGGCAGCAGCGTGGAAGACATCGCCATCCAGGCCGGCTACACGCGAGGCGCGTTCTACTCCAACTTCGCCAGCAAGGACGACCTGTTCATCGAGCTGCTCAAGCGCGATCACGCCGACATACAGGGCGGCCTGCAGCAGATCCATGACGCGGACCTGCCGCGCGAAGACCTGGAGCCCCGGCTTACGGCGTTCTATGTGCAGGCCTATTGCGGCGACACCAGCTTCGCGTTGTGGGCGGAGGCCCGCGCATGCGCCCTGCGCGACCCCAAGTTCCGCACCAAGCTCAACGCCCTGCTGCTGGAAAAGCGCGACACCATCGGTTTTTTCATCACCGAGTTCTGCAAGACGCTCGGCCGCAAGCTGCCGGTACCCGCCGAGGATCTCGCGTTCGGCGTCATGGCCCTGATCGACGGCTCACGCTTCTTCAGCGAATGCATGTCAAAAGAGTTCGACGACAAGCAGGCACGCGCGATGCTGGCCGCGATATTCGCCGCCATTTTCTTCAGTACGCCAAGTGAGCCGTAACTAGCTCACGGATCGCGCGCCCTCTCCGCCGCTCTTGACGATCGAGCCGCGGCATGCGGAACGGCCGAACCGGTATGCAGACATCGGATAGGCAGCCGCTTGGACAAGCGCGTTAAAATCGCGGTTCATGTCGCATACCTCCCTCCCCGCTCCGCCGCTGCCCCGTGCCGGGCAGCTCCGCGCCTGGTGGCGCGCTCCCGCATCGCTCAGTGCGCTCGCCTGGTACGTCGCCCGTGCCGCCGAAGCACATGACGGCCCCTTGCTGGTGGTCGCGCGCGACAACCAGGGCGCGCACCAGCTCGAATCGGACCTGCAGACGCTGCTCGGCGGCGACGCCGCGCTGCCGGTGGTGCCGTTCCCGGACTGGGAAACCCTGCCCTACGACCAGTTCAGTCCGCACCCGGACATCATCAGCCAGCGTCTGAGCGCGCTGCACCGGCTGCCCTCGCTCAAGCGCGGCATCGTGATCGTGCCGGTGCAGACGCTGATGCAGCAGTTGGCGCCGCTGAACTACATCGTCGGCGGCAGCTTCGACCTCAAGGTCGGCCAGCGGCTGGACCTGGAGACCGAGAAGCGCCGCCTGGAAAGCGCCGGCTACCGCAACGTGCCGCAGGTGATGGACCCGGGCGACTTCGCGGTACGCGGTGGCCTGCTCGACGTGTTCCCGATGGGTGCCAGCGCGCCGCTGCGGGTGGAACTGCTGGACGAGGACATCGATTCGATCCGCGAATTCGACCCCGAATCGCAGCGCTCGCTGGACCGGGTCGAGGCGGTGAAGATGCTGCCGGGCCGCGAAGTGCCGATGGACGATGCCAGCGTCGAGCGCGTGCTGTCCAAGCTGCGCGAGCGCTTCGACGTCGATACCCGCCGCAGCGCGCTGTATCAGGATCTGAAGGCCGGGTTGGCGCCCTCAGGCATCGAATACTACTTGCCGCTGTTCTTCGAAAGCGCCGGCAAGGATGCACGCGGCTCGACCAAGGACACTCGCTCCAACACCGCCACGCTGTTCGACTACCTCGGCAAGAACCTGCTGACGCTGATCGCACCGGGCATGTCCAACGCTGCCGACGCGTTCTGGGCGCAGACCCAGGGCCGCTACGAACAGCGCCGGCATGACGTCGAGCGTCCACTGCTGCCGCCGACCGAGCTTTACCTGTCGCCTGACGCACTGCGCGAGCGCCTGAACGAGCTGCCGCGCATCGAAGTGTGGCCGTCCGATCACGCCAACATCGACAAGGCCAGCGCGCTCGGCGACCAGCCGTTGCCGCCGCTGCCGGTGGCGGCCAAGGACGCACCGGCCGGGCAGGCATTGAAGTCGTTCCTCGACCACTACCCCGGCCGCGTGCTGATCGCCGCCGATTCGCCCGGTCGTCGCGAGGCCTTGCTGGAGGTGCTCGCAGCAGCCGAATTGCGGCCGGCAGTGCTGAGTGACTTCTCCGACTTCCTCGGCCGTCGTCCCCGCGAAGCCGGGGATCCCGCGACTTCCGGCACCGGTGCCGGAAAGAAAAAAGCCTCGAGCGCTCGGCTTCACGGGGACGAAGCAAGATTCGCCATCGCCGTCGCGCCGCTGGAAGACGGCTTCGCGCTCGACGACCCGAATATCGCGGTGCTCACCGAGCGCCAGCTTTTCCCGGAGCGGGCAAGCCAGCCGCGCCGCAGCCGCCGCGCCGGTCGCGAGCCGGAAGCGATCATCCGCGATCTCGGCGAGCTGACCGAAGGCGCGCCGATCGTGCACGAGGACCACGGCGTCGGCCGCTATCGCGGACTGATCGCGATGGACGTCGGCGGCATGCCCGGCGAGTTCCTCGAAATCGAATACGCCAAGGGCGACCGCCTGTACGTGCCGGTCGCGCAGTTGCACCTGATCAGCCGCTACTCCGGTGCCTCGGCAGAGACCGCGCCACTGCATTCGCTCGGTGGCGAGCAGTGGAGCAAGGCCAAGCGCCGTGCCGCCGAGAAGGTACGTGACGTCGCCGCCGAGCTGCTGGAAATCCAGGCACGCCGCCGCGCGCGCGCCGGACTTGCGCTGCAGGTGGATCGTGCGATGTACGAGCCGTTCGCGGCCGGCTTCCCGTTCGAAGAGACCACCGACCAGCTCGCCGCGATCGAGGCCACGCTGCGCGATCTCGCCAGCAGCCAGCCGATGGATCGCGTGGTCTGCGGCGACGTCGGTTTCGGCAAGACCGAGGTCGCGGTGCGTGCGGCGTTCGCGGCCGCCAGCAGTGGCAAGCAGGTCGCGGTGCTGGTGCCGACCACCCTGCTGGCCGAGCAGCACTACCGCAACTTCCGCGACCGCTTCGCCGACTGGCCGCTGCGCGTGGAAGTGCTGTCGCGCTTCAAGAGCACCAAGGAGATCAAGGCCGAGCTGGAGAAGGTCACCGAGGGCACCATCGACGTGATCATCGGTACCCACCGGCTGCTGCAGCCGGACGTGAAGTTCAAGGACCTCGGCCTGGTCGTGGTCGACGAGGAACAGCGCTTCGGCGTGCGCCAGAAGGAAGCGCTGAAGGCGCTGCGTGCCAACGTGCACCTGCTGACGCTGACCGCCACGCCGATTCCACGCACGCTCAACATGGCCATGGCCGGGCTGCGCGACCTGTCGATCATCGCCACGCCGCCGCCGAACCGGCTGGCGGTCAAGACCTTCATCACCGGCTGGGACAACGCGCTGCTGCGCGAGGCGTTCCAGCGCGAACTGGCGCGCGGCGGTCAGCTGTACTTCCTGCACAACGATGTGGAAAGCATCGGCCGCATGCAACGCGATCTGTCCGAACTTGTACCGGAGGCGCGCATCGGCATTGCGCATGGGCAGATGCCCGAGCGCGAGCTGGAACAGGTGATGCTGGATTTCCAGAAGCAGCGCTTCAACGTGCTGCTGTCGACCACGATCATCGAATCGGGCATCGACATCCCCAACGCCAACACCATCATCATCAACCGCGCCGACCGCTTCGGCCTGGCCCAGCTGCACCAGCTGCGCGGCCGCGTCGGTCGTTCGCATCACCGCGCCTACGCCTATCTGGTGGTGCCCGACAAACGCTCGATGACCTCGGACGCGGAGAAGCGGCTGGAGGCGATCGCCTCGATGGACGAACTGGGCGCCGGCTTCACCCTGGCCACCCACGATCTGGAAATCCGCGGCGCCGGCGAGCTGCTCGGCGAGGATCAGAGCGGACAGATGGCCGAGGTCGGCTTCAGCCTGTACACCGAGTTGCTGGAACGCGCGGTGCGCAGCATCAAGCAAGGCAAGCTGCCGGACCTGGATACCAGCGATGAAGCGCGCGGCGCCGAGGTCGAGCTGCACGTGCCGGCGCTGATCCCGGATGACTACCTGCCCGACGTGCACACCCGCCTGACCCTGTACAAGCGCATCTCCAGCGCGCGCGACAGCGACACGCTGCGCGAGTTGCAGGTGGAGATGATCGACCGCTTCGGCCTGCTGCCGGACCCGACCAAGCACCTGTTCGCGATCGCCGAACTCAAGCTGCAGGCCAACACGCTCGGCATCCGCAAGCTGGAACTGGGCGAGAGCGGCGGCCGCATCGTGTTCGACAGCAAGCCCAACATCGATCCGATGACGGTGATCCAGCTGATCCAGAAACAGCCGAAGCTGTACACCATGGACGGGCCGGACAAGCTGCGCATCAAGCATCCGCTGCCGGAAGCCGCCGACCGCTTCAATGCCGCCAAGGCACTGCTGACGACGTTGCGGCCGGGTTGACGCCCCCTCGAAGCCGCGAGGGTGGCGTCGCCACTACGGCGGAAGCGGGTGCTCGTCCCGGGTGGCCAGGACCACACGGTTGCGGCCCTGCTCCTTGGCGCTGTAGAGCGCCCGGTCGGCATGCTTGAGCACCACCTCCATATCGGTGGCGGTCTCGGGAAAATGCGCCACGCCGGCCGAGATGGTGATCGTCGCCTCCACGCCCAGCGCTGCATCCGCCACCTGCCGCCGCAGCCGCTCGGCGATCTGCATGGCCAGTTCCAGAGAGGTGTCCGGCAGCAGGATGGTGAACTCCTCGCCGCCGCTGCGGCAGGGCACATCGTCCGGCCGCAGGGCATCGCTCAACAGCCGCCCCAGTGATGCCAGCACACGGTCACCGCTGTCGTGGCCCCATGTGTCGTTGATCACCTTGAAGTGATCGATGTCCAGCAGGATCACCGAGAAGCTGCGATCGAGTTGGCGCCAGTTCTCCAGGAACGCCTGCGATCCGCGACGATTGAGCAGGCCGGTCAGCGGATCGGTCAGCGATTCCACATTGAGACGGCGGATCGTGTTGCTCATCGCCGCCAACCCGACCAGGATCGCGCGCTTGAGCTGGGCAACCTCGAAGTACCAGGCGCGCACGCCCTGGATCGACTGCTCCGCGCCGGGCTCCTCCATGATCTGCGCGCGCCGGGCCAGCTTCCACAGCGGCAGCGCGATCAGCCGCGACAGCCACCAGATCAGCACCAGCGTCACCAGCAGCATCGGCAGCGTATACAGCACCAGCCGCCGCGACAGCGCATCCAGCCCCGCCAGCGTGATATCGAGCGGGCGCTGCGCCACCACGCCCCAGTTGACCGTCTTGAGCGGTGAAAACCCGGCCAGCACCTCCACATGCAGGCTGTTCGCGGCCCGCATGCTGCCCGCCCCGCCCGCCAGCACGCGATCGATGATCGGATTGGCCCCGACCGGCTTGCCGATGCGGCTCGTGTCCTGGTGATAGATCAAGCGGCGTTCGGCATCCACCACGTACAGGTACGAGCCGTCCTTGTAGTAGTGCTCGCCCAGCAGCTTGTGCAGGGCGTTGTCCTCCAGCAGGTAGATGGAGCCGGCGACATACCCCAGGTAGCGTCCATCCGCAGCGAATACCGGGCTGGACACGACCACCACCAGGCGCCCGCTCGCGGCCACGTAGGGTGGGCTGATCTGCACCTCGTGATGCTTCCTGGCCAGACGCGAGCCGAGGTTGTCCAGCAACGTACCGGGCGCCAGGACCTTCGGCATCATGGTCACCACATGGCCGTCGGCATCGACGATCAAGATGGAATTGAAGCCCTGGTACTCGTCCCGTATCTGTATCAGCTCCCGTTCCAGGGCAGCAGGCGCGTTCCACTGCTCGGCCACCGAGCGGGCATGCGCCTGCACCATGCGTTCGGCCCCGGTGAGATAGAGGTCGGTGGTGTCGGCGAGTTTGCGCGCATAGACCCGGTTGGCTTCCAGCGTGCTTTCTATCAGCAGTTCCTTCTGCACGCGGTAGCTCGCCGAAAGCACGCTGGCCAAGGTCAGAACGACCGATATCCCCGACAGGATCAGGACCAACTGACGAAGATTGATGTGCGGAAGACCGCGCCTGCTGCCTGGCATTGAAGAACGACCGGGGTGTGCTGGCGCCCACCTTACCCAGCACGCAGGCCATCTCGCCACATCTGCATCAACATTCACGCCCTGACCTGCGGTCAGCCCATCGCCGACCAGTGGATGGGCTCGTCACATCCAAACGAAAACACCCGGCCGAAGCCGGGTGTCCAGGATTCATCGCCGAAAGCGATGCCTCACTTCGCCTTGCCCTGATTGGCCACAGCTTCAGCGGCGCGTCTGGCCGCTTCCGGATCGCCCAGGTAGCGGTAGGACAGCACGTTCAACTGGTCATCCAGCTCGAACAGCAGCGGGATGCCGGTCGGGATGTTGAGCTCCAGGATCTCTTCCTTGCTCACGTCGTTGAGGTACTTGTACAGCGCGCGCAGCGAATTGCCGTGCGCGGTCACCAGCACCGTCTTGCCGTCCTTGAGTTGCGGCGCGATCGCGTCGTGCCAGTACGGCAGCACGCGATCGAGCGTGGTCGCCAGCGATTCGGTAGCCGGCAGCGCATTGCGGTCCAGGCCGGCGTAGCGGCGATCGTGCGAGGGATGACCCGGATCCTCCAGCGCCATCGGCGGCGGCGGGATGTCGTAGGAACGGCGCCAGATCTTGACCTGCTCCTCGCCATGCAGGGCCGCGGTCTCGGCCTTGTCCAGGCCCTGCAGGCCGCCGTAGTGGCGCTCGTTGAGACGCCAGCTCTTCTGCACCGGCAGCCAGTCCTGGTCCAGCTCGGCCAGCGCGCCCTGCAGCGTGTGGATCGCGCGCTTGAGCACCGAGGTGTGGGCGACATCGAACTGCAGCCCCTCTTCCTTCATCAGCTGGCCGGCGGCGGCGGCTTCGGCGCGGCCCTGCGCGGTCAGGTCCACGTCCACCCAGCCGGTGAAACGGTTGTCCAGGTTCCATTGGCTCTGGCCATGGCGCAGCAGTACGAGTTTGCGGGTCACTACGGATCTCCGGAATGCGCGGGGTGAGACCGCTGATTGTAGCGGCAGCGCCCCCGCCCCTGGCACGACATCCATCCCTGCCGGGTGCATGCTGGGCACATGACGACCGAGACTTCTTCCGCATTCCCGGACTGGGACGGCAGCATCCTCCGCGCTCGTACGCTGCAGAAGGAGCTGGCGACGCAGGTGCTGCTGGAGGACCGTTTCCCTGCCACACCGACGCTGCTGGCCGGCTTCGACGTCGGTTTCGAGGACGAAGGCGCGACCACGCGCGCGGCCGCGGTGCTGCTCGACGCGCGCACGCTGCAACCACTGGAACTGCAGGTGGCACGGGTACCGACCTCGATGCCGTACGTGCCGGGCCTGCTCAGCTTCCGCGAACTGCCCGCACTGCTGAAGGCACTGGCGCAGTTGTCGCGCCAACCGGAGCTGGTGTTCGTCGATGGACAGGGCATCGCCCATCCACGCCGGCTCGGCATCGCCGCGCATTTCGGCGTGGCAACCGGACTGCCGACACTCGGCGTGGCCAAGAAACCGCTGGCCGGCCATTTCGATACACCCGGCGCGGCGGCCGGCGACCACTCCCCGATCCTGTTGCGCGGCGAGCAGGTCGGCTGGGCGCTGCGCAGCAAGGCGCGCTGCAACCCACTGATCGTCTCGCCCGGACACGGCGTCAGCCTCGATTCGGCGCTGGCCTGGACCCAACGCACCCTGCGCGGCTATCGCCTGCCCGAGCCGACCCGGCTCGCCGACCGCCTGGCCTCACGCCGCGGTGAGATGCCACCGCTGGAACACCCCATTCCCGCCCCGTAAACATCCAACGCGCGGACCTCATGCCATCCTGCCGCCCCGACTCGAACCGGAGCGCGCATGACCACGATCATCGATCCCCGCACCCACGACCTGGGCGACGGCTTCACGGTACGCCGCGCCGTGCCGACCCTGCAGATGCGCAGCGTCGGCCCGTTCGTGTTCGTCGACCACGTCGGGCCGGCAGTGTTCGAACCCGGCCGTGGCATGGACGTGCGTCCGCACCCTCACATCGGTCTGGCGACAGTGACGTTCCTCTGGGACGGCGCGATCCACCACCGCGACACGCTCGGCTCGGACCAGGTGATCCGCCCCGGCGACGTCAACTGGATGACTGCCGGTCGCGGCATCGCCCATTCCGAACGCTCGCCACAAACCGAGCGTTCGAACGGGCAACACCTGCATGGCATGCAGACCTGGGTCGCGCTGCCGAAGGACTACGAGGAAGTCGAACCGGCGTTCTACCACCACGCCGCTGCCGCGCTGCCGCAACAACGCCTCAACGGTGCCTGGCTGCGCGTGATCGCCGGCCGAGCCTATGGCGAGGAATCACCGGTGAAGGTATTCGCCGACACGCTCAACGTCGCCATCGATCTGGAACCGGACGCCGAGATCGACCTCGACGCCGGCCATCGCGAGCGCTCGCTCTACATCCTCGAAGGCGAGGCGCAACTGGATGGCGTGGACATCCCCTCGCGCCATCTGGTGATCCCCGAACCCGGCAGTCGCGCACGCCTGCGCGCCAGGACCCCACTGAAGGCGATGCTGATGGGCGGCGAGCCGCTGGATGCACACCGGCATCTGTGGTGGAACTTCGTGTCCAGCTCCAAGGAACGCATCGAGCAGGCCAAGGACGACTGGCGCAACGGCCGCTTCGGCACCATTCCCGGCGATGACCACGAGTTCATCCCGCTGCCCGAACAACCCGCGCCGAAGCCGCCGAACTATCCCTGAGGCTTGCGCACGACAAACACCCGGACACAATTGTCAAGACCGACACGCTTGGTTATGGTGGCCTGACCTGACCTCCGGTCAGGTACGGGGGTGTGCCAGGGGTGCGTTGCACGGGCAATCGGGGATGGGGGTCCGCGCAGCAATGTTTGTCGCAACACGGTGCATCGCCGGATGGCATCTCATTGTCCGGGGAACCTTGAATGAAATCCGCTTTGTGCCTGGTCGGCCTGTCCTGGCTGCTGTCCGCGTCCGCGTGGGCGCAGCAACAACCCACCTGCCCTGCCCTGCCGCCGACGGCAGGACTGCAATGGACCCAGCAAGCCGGTAGCGACTATCTGGTCTGCAAGGCCAACACCATCGCCGACGGACGGCAGGTGATCGGCCTGATGTTCACCACCCGTGATCCCAATATCGCGCTGTCGCGCGACCGCCGCGCCGAGAAGGGTGTGATCGGCCCTGAGTCGATGTACTGGTACAAGCTCGACCTGGGCGGCAACACGCCGCCGGAGATGGAGTCGCGCCGCATCACCGTGGTCGAGCTCGGCAAACACCGCTATGCGCAGATCTGGATCGACGCCACCAGCGGCAGCGAGCTGGCCTCGACCCAGTCGCTGGTGCAGAGCCTGAATCTGGAGCCGGCCAGCCTGGCGATCCAGCCTTGACACGCTGCTCATTGAACCTGCCCCCGCCCGGGTATTGAATGACGCGTCCCGCCCGACCCGGGCGGGTTTGTCGGAGTTCGACCATGTCATTGGCCAAGCGATTGACGGCGGAGTTCCTGGGTACGTTCTGGCTGGTTCTGGGTGGTTGCGGCAGCGCGGTACTCGCCGCGAAGTTCGGCGGTGATGGCAATCCACTCGGTATCGGGTTCGTGGGTGTGGCACTGGCGTTCGGCCTGAGCGTGCTGACCGGCGCTTACGCGTTCGGACACATCTCGGGTGGGCACTTCAACCCGGCGGTAAGTTTTGGTCTATGGGTCGGCGGACGCTTTCCACTCGCCGATCTGGTGCCGTATGTCCTGGTGCAGGTCGCCGGTGCGATCTTCGCCGGCTTCATCCTGCTGCAGATCGCGCAGGGCAACCCGGGCTTCGCGATCGACGGCAGCCAGGCAGGTGCATTTGCCAGCAATGGCTACGGCGCGCTGTCGCCCGGTGGCTATTCGTTGGCGGCGGCGTTCCTGTGCGAGGTAGTGCTGACCGCAGTGTTCCTGCTGGTCATCATGGGCTCGACCCATGGCAACGCTCCGGTCGGCTTCGCCCCGATCGCGATCGGCCTGGCACTGACCCTGATCCATCTGGTCAGCATCCCCGTGACCAACACCTCGGTGAACCCGGCGCGTTCGACCGGCGTAGCACTGTTCGCCGGCAGTGGCGCGATCGGCCAGCTGTGGCTGTTCTGGCTGGCGCCGTTGCTCGGCGGCGCGATCGGCGGCTTGATCTACAAGGTGCTGGGCAAGCGCTGATGCAATACGCCCGGTCACGCCGAAACCGGATTCGGCGTGACCGGGAAGCCGGTTCACGACATTCATCGCGCTCTCCATGCAGCACATCACCCAGAACCTACCCGACCTGCAGCTCGCTGATCTTGGCGACCGCATCTGCATCCTGGGGCCTTCGAACAGCGGCAAATCGACCCTGGCCAACGCCATCGCGCGGAAGCGCAGCCTGGAAGTCATCCATCTCGATCGCCTGCATCACCGCCCAGGCACCGACTGGGAAGTGCGTCCGGCCGCCGAATTCGCGGCACTGCACGATGCAGCAATCGCGGGCGAGCGCTGGGTCATGGACGGCAATTATTCGAAATACATGCCGCAACGCTTCCAGCGCGCGACCGGCCTGATCCTGCTGGATATCTCCACGCCCGCCAGCCTGTTCCGCTACTTCCGCCGAACGCTGTTCGAGCACGCAAGAGCCGGTGCACTGGAAGGCAACCGCGACAGCATCAAGTGGGAGATGCTTCACCACATCACCATCGTCACCCGCAAGAATCGCCAACGCTACGCGGACATGTTCCGCGCAATCGATTTGCCGAAAGTGCGGTTGCCGTCCAAGCGCGCGATCGAACACGCATATCGGCAGTGGGGCCTGGACCGACCTATTCCGCCAGATCGGTAGCGATGCTTACCTCGCCGGTCAGCAACCGGTGGATCGGGCACTTCCCGGCGATCTCAAGCAGCTTCTGGCGCTGCGCGTCGTCGAGTTCGCCCTGCAAACGGATACTGCGTTCGATCCCGGTACCGCTGCCATCACGCTTGCTGTAATGCAGCTGCACCTGGACACCCTGCAACGGCCACTGCTTGCGCGCGGCGAACATCCGCAACGTGATCGCGGTGCAGGCACCGAGCGCACCGAGCACCAGCGATTCCGGATCGGGCCCGCTATCACCGCCGCCATTATCGGGCACCGTGTCGGCCGCCCATTCATGACGACCATCGCCGATGACCACGTGATATGCCGCCGCATCGCTGCGCGCGGTAACGAAAGGGGTGTCGCTCATTGCCTGCTCCGTCGTGGAGCGGCCGGCACTCGCCGGCCGCAGATTCAAAAACGACCTTCCTGAAAATCCACGAAGGCCTGCATCAGTTCCTGCCGGGTGTTCATCACGAACGGCCCGTGCCGCATCACCGGCTCGCGCAGCGGACGGCCGGCGACCAGGATCAGCCGTGCACCGTGGCTACCGGCGCGCAGCACCAGCCGTTCGCCACCGCCGAGCACCGCCAGTTGCTGCGTTTCCAGCGGTCGCGCCTGCTCGCCCTCACCCACCGTCGCCCCACCTTCGAAAACGTAGGCGAAGGCGTTGTGACCGGGCGGCAGCAGGTACTCCCACGCCGTGTCCGCGTCCAGTTCGATGTCCAGGTACAGCGGGTCGGTCGCCGGCTGCACGATCGGCCCGAGCACGTCGCCGACCTGACCGGCGATCACCTTGACCGCCACGCCCGCAGCCGGCGTCGCCACCGGGATGCGATCCGGCGCGAACTCCTGGTACTTCGGCGCGGTCATCTTGTCCTTGGCCGGCAGGTTCACCCACAGCTGGAAGCCGCGCATGCGCCCGGATTCCTGCTCGGGCATTTCCGAATGCACCAGGCCGCGCCCGGCGGTCATCCACTGCACGCTGCCCGGCGTCAGCAGGCCCTCGTTGCCGTGGTTGTCCTTGTGGCGCATGCGCCCGTCGAGCATGTAGGTGACCGTCTCGAAGCCGCGATGCGGATGGCTCGGGAAACCGGCGAGGTAGTCCTGCGGCTGATCGGTGCCGAACTCGTCCAGCATCAGGAACGGGTCCAGGTCCGGCAGTTCGGAGGTGCCGATGACCCGCGTCAGCTTGACGCCAGCGCCATCGGAGGTCGGCTGACCACGCAGCGTGCGCAGGATCCGCACGGGGGAGGTACGGGAGATGTCGCTCATGGATCGCGCTCCTGTTGGAAACCGCGGATATGGGCGCCTGGACTCCAGGCGCCAATGACGACCGGCGCAACCTATTGTTCCAGAACCGCCGGAGCGCGATGTGGACGAACCGCCCCCCGCCTACGACCAAAGTGCTAGCAGCCACCTCCTTCACACCATTGACCGGGTCGCGGCGGGGGGTGAACCTTAACGAGTCTTTCCGGAGGGGACGTTGCATGAAAGGTTTCTCGAAGCTCGCCTGGGCCGCGCTCGCGGTCGTGGGCGCGTTCTGTCTTGGGACCGTGGCACTGCGCCGCGGCGAACATATCAACGCGCTGTGGATCGTGGTCGCCGCCGTCTCGATCTATCTCATCGCCTATCGCTTCTACAGCCTGTTCATCGCCGACAAGGTGATGCAGCTGGATCCGACCCGCGCCACGCCCGCCGTGCTCAACAACGACGGCCTGGACTACGTCCCCACCAACAAGCACGTACTGTTCGGCCACCACTTCGCCGCGATCGCAGGCGCCGGCCCGTTGGTCGGCCCGGTGCTGGCCGCGCAGATGGGCTACCTGCCCGGCCTGCTGTGGCTGGTGGTCGGCGTGGTCTTCGCCGGCGCGGTGCAGGACTTCGTGGTGCTGTTCCTGTCCAGCCGTCGCAACGGCCGCTCGCTCGGCGATCTGGTGCGCGAGGAGATGGGCCAGGTGCCCGGCACCATCGCGCTGTTCGGCGCCTTCCTGATCATGATCATCATCCTGGCGGTGCTGGCGATGGTGGTGGTCAAGGCCCTGGCGGAAAGTCCCTGGGGCATGTTCACGGTGATCGCGACGATGCCGATCGCGATCATGATGGGCGTCTACATGCGCTACATCCGCCCCGGCAAGATCGGCGAGATCTCGGTGGTCGGGCTGATCCTGCTGCTGGCGGCGATCTGGTTCGGCGGCAAGGTCGCGGCCGATCCGACCTGGGGTCCGGCCTTCACCTTCACCGGTATCCAGATCACCTGGATGCTGATCGGCTACGGCTTCGTCGCCTCGGTGCTGCCGGTGTGGCTGCTGCTGGCACCGCGCGACTACCTGTCCACCTTCCTCAAGATCGGCACGATCATCGCGCTGGCGATCGGCATCCTGATCGTCATGCCCGACCTGAAAATGCCGGCACTGACCCAGTTCGCCGCCAGCGGCGACGGCCCGGTCTGGAAGGGCGGCATCTTCCCGTTCCTGTTCATCACCATTGCCTGCGGCGCGGTCTCGGGCTTCCACGCGCTGATCGCCTCGGGCACCACCCCCAAGCTGCTCGCCAATGAAGGCCACATGCGCTACATCGGCTACGGCGGCATGCTGATGGAGTCGTTCGTCGCGGTGATGGCGCTGGTGGCGGCCTCGATCATCGAGCCGGGCATCTACTTCGCCATGAACAGCCCGGCCTCGCTGGTCGGCTCGGACGTGGTGTCGGTCGCGGCCAAGGTGTCCGAATGGGGCTTCGCCATCACTCCGGAGATGCTGGAAGCCACCGCCAAGGACATCGGCGAGCACACCATCCTGGCCCGCGCCGGCGGTGCTCCCACCTTGGCCGTGGGTATCGCGCAGATCCTGCATCACGTGTTGCCGGGCGAGGACACGATGGCGTTCTGGTACCACTTCGCGATCCTGTTCGAAGCGCTGTTCATCCTGACCGCCGTGGATGCAGGCACCCGCGCCGGCCGCTTCATGCTGCAGGACCTGCTCGGCAACTTCATCCCGGCGATGCGCCGCACCGAGTCGTGGACCGCGAACATCATTGCCACCGCCGGCTGTGTCGCGTTGTGGGGCTACCTGCTCTACACCGGCGTGGTCGATCCGTTCGGCGGCATCCAGACGCTGTGGCCGCTGTTCGGCATCTCCAACCAGATGCTGGCCGGCATCGCGCTGATGCTGGGCACCGTGGTGCTGTTCAAGATGAAGCGTGACCGCTACGCCTGGGTCACCGCGGTGCCGGCGGTGTGGCTGCTGATCTGCACCAGCTACGCCGGCCTGATCAAGATCTTCGACAGCAACCCGGCGCAGGGCTTCCTGGCGCAGGCGCAGAAGTTCCAGGCTGCCATCGCCAGCGGCACGATCACCGCACCGGCCAAGAGCGTCGGCCAGATGCAGCAGATCGTCACCAATGCCTACGTCAACACCGGGCTGACCGTGCTGTTCCTGTTCGTGGTGCTCTCGACGCTGACCTACGCGATCAAGACGATCGCCGTGGCACGCCGTACACCCAAGCGCACCGACAAGGAGACGCCATACGTCGCGCTCACCCCGGCCCAGATGGCGGACCTGTGATGAGCACCGATCTGGTCCCGATCGGCCAGTACCAGGCGCACCGCCGCTTATGGCGGCGCCTGGTGCAGACCGCACGGCTGTGCTGCGGCATCCCCGACTACGACAACTACGTCCGCCACGTGCTGGAGAAGCACCCGGACAAGCAGCCGATGGATTACAAGACGTTCTTCCGCGAGCGTCAGGAGGCGCGTTACGGCGGCAAGAGCGGATTTCGCTGCTGTTGATTGGGGATTCGTAGGAGCGGGGGGGGGGGGGGGGGGGGGGGGGGGGGGGGGGGGGGGGGGGGGGGGGGGGGGGGGGGGGGGT
>NZ_JBYSVX010000011.1:46867-64481 GCF_058986605.1 Pseudomonas sp. GW821-FHT07E12
CACCCCCCCCCTCCCCCCCCCCCCCCCCCCCCCCCCCCCCCCCCCCCCCCCCCCCCCCCCGCTCCTACCCGAAACCTACGCCTTGACGATCCCCAACCCCTGCATCACCCCGCCATCGCGCGCAGCGTGATGCCCACCAGATACGCCAGGTAAGTGCCGGTGGCATAACCCATCGTGCCCAGCAACACGCCGACCGGCGCCAGCGCCGGATGGAACGCGGCGGCGACCACCGGTGCCGAGGCCGGGCCGCCGATGTTCGATTGCGAGCCGATCGCGAAGTAGAAGAACGGCACGTGCAGCAGGCGGCCCAGTCCCCACAGCAGCACGATATGCACCAGCATCCAGATCACCCCGAGCAGGAACAGCCACGGCCGGTCCAGCAGCGACAGCAGATCCATCTGCATGCCGATGCACGCGATCAGGAAGTACAGCAGCAACGTACCGACCCGCGACGCACCCGCGCCCTCCAGCGTACGTGCGCGGGTGAAGCTCAGCGTCAGACCGAACGTGGTCGCCAGCACCACCACCCAGACGAACGGCGAGTCCAGACTGAACTGCGATGCCCAGGCCACATTGCGCTCGAACCAACCGGCAAGCGGCGCTGCAATCGCATGCGACAGTCCCACCGTTCCGAAGGCCACGCCGACGATCATCATCAGATCGGTCAGGCTCGGAATGCGCGCGTGTTCGGCCTGGAATTTCTCGATGCGCGTCTTCAGCTCATCGATCGCACGGGTGTCGGCACCGCTGCGCGCATCGATCCGCTGCGCCCGGCCCGCCAGGAAGATCAACGTCGCCATCCAGACGTAACCCACGCCGACATCGACCACCGCGAACTGCCCGAAGGTGGTGGCATCGACATTGAACACCTCGCGCATCGCCAGCATGTTGGCACCGCCGCCGATCCAGCTGCCGGCCAGCGCTGCCATTCCCGCCCAGGTATCGCCCGCGACGGTGGACGGATGCAGCCACTTCATCAACTGGAACGCCACCACGGCGCCGATCATGACGCTCAGCGAAGCGCCCAGATACATCACCACCAGCTTCGGCCCCAGGCGCAGGATGCCCTTGATGTCGACCGCCAGCGTCAGCAGCACCAGCGCCGCCGGCAGCAGCACGTCGCGTGCCACCGGGTTGTAGAGGCGGGTGTTCTGTCCATCGATCAGGCCGACGGTGTTGTAGATGCCCGGCAACAGGTAGCACAGCAGCAAGGCCGGCACGAACGCGTAGAAACGCTTCCAGAATCCACGCTCGCGCGATGCAGTCCAGAACACCGCGCCCAAGGTGGCCGCGATCAGGCCAAAGACGACGATATCGTTGTCGATCAACGCATGCGAAGCAGGATTCACTAGATTGGTCAGCCGGAAGCGATGGAACCCCGAATCTAGCCGAGCTGGACGCCGAGGGCCAAACCGAGGCCGCTCACCCTGCGATCAACACAGGGGCATCCGCTTCAGTACGGACTTCAACCGTAGCGACGCACCACGCGCTCGCCGTCCGCAACGCGCAGTACGACATCCGCGGGCTGGCCGGTGGTGAATCGATGCAGTTGCGCCATCAGTTCGGCATTTTCCAACGCGCCCTGCTCACGCAGGTAGCGCAGCGGCGACCAGTGCGGCCGACGCACCAGCCATGCCTCCTGATCCGGTTCTATGCTGACGATGTAGCGGGCGTGCTGTTCCATGTCTTTCTCGACTGCGCTGGGTTTCGGGAGGACGTCATCGATCCGCTGGTCACGGCGAGCCGTTGGGGCGCCAAACATCCGGTTCCCGCACTTGGGGATTGCGCGAGGGATGTTTCCAGCATCACGAACCGGCACGCCCTTACTCAAGGGGCCGCGGGTGAGTAGCCATGGGCTCCACGTCCGGCCTGCGCAGCATCTACTCCAGCCATCCGTCGCACCGTCGGGCGCATCCCCATATCGACGTAGGACAATTCCTACGTGACGGAAGTCACGATTCTCGATATTCTTGCCCCGCGAACTGCCTGGGGGGGCACATGCAACAGTTACTGCGCAAGTACGAAACACCGGTGAAGACCAGTCTGGTGCTGATCTACATGCTCGTCATGGCCGGCGTCATCACCTACCTGATCTGAATCCTTCCCCGTTTCCGACCTGTGCTGGACCGGCAAAACGGGAAAGCGGTGATTTATCCAGTGGCATGTCTCGAACGGGTGGCCATCGTCATCCGGATACGGCGTGCCGTATCCGGTGGACCTCGACGGTCACGTGTACCAGTTCCTCATGGATGGACAGCGCGCGACGGAACGCATCCGCATCACGATCGGAGTCGGTGACGATGCCGACGACGCAGGCGTACTTGCCCTTGCCCACCTGCCAGACGTGCAGGTCGCAGATGCGCGCGGTCACCTCGCCCTGCTCGATCACCTCCCGGATCTCCTCGACCACCGGCGCATCCATCTGTGCGTCCAGCAGGATGCGCCCGGTCTTGCGCAACAGCCCCCACGCCCAGATCGTCACCAGCACCGCCCCGAGCAGCCCCATTACCGGGTCGAGCCAGGCCGCACCGAACATCATGCCGCCGAGCAATGCGACGATCGCCAGCACCGAGGTGGCGGCATCGGCGATCACATGCAGGTAGGCCGAATGCTGGTTCAGATCGTGCCCATGCCCATGCCCATGCCCGTGGTCGTGGTCGTGGTCGTGGTCGTGGTGATCGTCGTGGTGGTGCGCATGGTCGTGATGATCATGATCGTGATGATCCCGGAGCCACCACGCGCAGATCAGGTTTACCGCCAGCCCCACCACCGCAATGGCAATCGCCTGCGGGTAGTGGATCAGGCTCGGCGCCAGGATCCGCTCGACCGACTGGAACGCCATCAGCGCCGCCACGACCAGCAGCAGGATCGCGCTGGTGTATCCACCAAGAATCTCGATCTTCCAGGTCCCGAAGGCAAAACGCCGGTCACCCGCGTAGCGACGCGCACAGGCATAGGCGAAAGCGGACAACCCCAGCGCCAGCGCATGCGAACTCATGTGCCAGCCATCGGCTAGCACCGCCATCGAGTTGTACCACCAGCCGCCGGCGATCTCGACCACCATCATCACCAGGGTCAGCCACATCGCTCGCCGGGCGCCGCGCTCGGCCAGGGCGTTGCCGGAGTCGAAGGCGTGGGCATGGCGCCGCTGTGCAGCAAAAGCTTCCAAGGACATGACAGGAACCCGTGATCGAAATATACCCCCATAGGGTATACAATCTTCAACCATGGCGCATGTCACCCGAAACCGAAAATCCCTGCTCGCCCGCGTCCGACGCATCGCCGGCCAGGTAGCCGCCCTCGAAAAAGCCCTGGAGGGCGAAGCCGACTGCAGCGACGTCCTCGTGCAGATCGCGGCCGCCAAAGGCGCGATGCACGGCCTGATGATGGAGGTGCTGGTGGGCCACCTCGACGAACACGTGGTGGCCGAACAGGACGAAGACCGGCGCCGGCAGGAAGCCCAGGTCCTGCTCAAGCTGCTGCAGGGCTACGCCAAATAAGGGCCGCCGGAAACGCGAAGCCCTGCGAACGCGGCAGGACGCGCATGGCACCACACCCACGCCCACATCGAACGCACCCCATGCTCAAGGCAGGTAACTGGGTCTGTCCGCCGTGATTCCCTGTTTTATGTACTGGGTGATCTCATCGGCCAGCACCTCATCCAGTCCCGCTTCGAGTCCGTCGAGCGCTCGCCTGACGATCTCATCGGGGCTGGACTTCATCGCCTCGATCCCATGCGTCAAGTCGGTATCGACGTAGCCCATGTGCAATCCCAGCACCTGTGTCTTCTGCGCCATCAATTCATTGCGCAGGGAGTTGGTGAGCGACCAGACGGCGGATTTGCTGGCCGAATAGGCCGCCATGTCGCCGCGGTTTATCCATGAAGCCACCGACAGCACATTGAGCAGCGCACCACCACCGTTGGCCTTGAGAATCGGCGCAAACGCCTTGCTCATGCGCAACACTGCGAAAAAGTTGGTCTCGAAGATGCGCCTCGCGACGTCTTCGCTATCCGCCGCCAGAAAACCTCCCGGCTGAGCAATACCGGCGTTGTTGATCACCAGCGTCACATCCGACGCCAGCGCCGCGGCGGCGGCCACATCGCCCGGCTGGTTGACGTCCAGTCGCAGCGGCTGAACGCCGGGCTGCGTGATGGCCGCGGGATCACGTGCACCGGCATAGACCTTGCGGGCACCACGGGCGAGCAACTCGCGCGTGAATGCCAAGCCGATGCCGCGATTGGCTCCCGTGACCAGCACGACAGCGCCTTCAATCTTCATGGGAAACTCCGAATGTGAGGGATAAACAGCCTTACTTGACCTTGACGACGACCTTGCCCTTGGCGCGCCCCGCCTCGACGTAAGTCAGAGCAGCGTTGGTCGATTCGAATGGAAAGACACGATCGATCACCGGACGGATCACGCCGGTCTCGATGAGTTGCGTGATCTCACGCAACGCGCCTCCATCGGCACGCATCAGGAGAAACGAGTACTTCAGCTCACGATGGGCTGCCTTTCTCCTGACACCGGAACTCAGCAAGCGAATGGCGAGCCGCACAAACCAAGGCGCCCCGATTCCCGTGGCGAATGTGGGATCGGGGGGCCCGGAGATCGATACGAGCGTCGCACCACGCTTCAGCACGCGCAGGGATTTCTCCAGCGTCGCCGCATCCTGACTATGCAGGACCACATCGTAGTTCCGCAGCACGTTCTCGAAATCTTCCTGCTTGTAGTCGATGACGATGTCGGCGCCCAGACTCCTCGCCAGATCAGCGTTGGCACTGCTCGTGGTCGTGGCCACGCTGGCCCCGATGTACTTGGCCAATTGAATGGCGAAGCTGCCGACACCACCCGACCCTGCCTGGATGAAGACCTTCTGCCCCTGCTTCAGCTGTGCCCTTTCTCGCAACGCCTGCCAGGCGGTCAAGCCAACCAGGGGGATCGAGGCCGCCTCTTCCATGGTGAGGTTCTTCGGCTTGGGCGCGACATCGCTCTCATCGACGGCGATGAACTGCGCGAACGTGCCGATGCGGCGATCACGCGGCCGCGAATAGACTTCGTCGCCCACTTTGAATTGGCGTACCCGCGATCCAACTTTTGCCACGACGCCCGCTACGTCATGGCCCAGCACCAACGGCATGCGGTAAGGCAGGATCAACTTGAACTCGCCGTTTTTGATCTTGGAATCCACCAGATTCAATCCGGCCGCGTGCACCTCGATCAGCACGTCGTTGTCCCCGACTTCCGGCTGCGGCACTTCACCAAGCCGAAGCGGATCCGTCTTGCTGTATCGATCGATGAGGAATGCTTTCATGAGGTTTTTTCTCGTAGATGTATCGAGCAACGGAACATGCTGACTCCCGGCATTCCCATAACCCGTGAAAGATCGGATCTTTGCCGCCGCGAATGCTGAAGCCCCCTGACCGCCGGAACCACACTGCACGACTGCATTGTCGAACCGGGGCGCGACCAGCTCGGGAATTGATGACACGCTCTAGGCATCGAGCTGAAGGTCTCTTCGGATACCGGCATCCAACAGAGCCGCTGGTGCAAACCTGCGAAGCAACCGCATACGACCGGCGAGCTTGCCGGCGGTGTATCGCAACTTCGGGCGCGGTGCGCGTGCCGCCTTCAGCACGACATCCGCCACGATATCCGGCGGGTCGGCCGTGACCATGAGCTTCTTCAACGTCACGTCCAACGCTGCGCGCACGTCGCGGTATGTCTCCAGCTTCGCGTCGGGCTCCATGAAGTTCGCATCGAACTGCGTCCTCGTGTACGCCGGCTCGATGACCGAGACACGGATGCCTCGTGTACGCAGCTCGTGGTCGAGCGACTCCGAATAACCTGCGACTGCATGCTTGGTGGCGGCATAGAGCGCTGCATACGGCATCGGCAGGAAACCCAGCACGGAACCGATGTTGAGGATTCGACCACCGCCCTGCTCCCGCATATGCGGCACGACGGCGCGGGTCATCCGGACGATGCCCATGAAGTTGGTGTCGAAGATCGCCTGTGCCTGCGCGATGGAACTTTCTTCGGCACCGGCAGGGGCGACGCCGAAGCCGGCGTTGTTCACCAGCAGGTCGATGCGCCCTTCCATCCGGATCACCTCCCTGACGACGGCATCGACCGATCCGTCATTGGTCACGTCCAGAGGCAGCATCGCAAAGGATGGCTGGCCCGCCTGTGCTCCGCGTCTGCTGGTGCCATAGACCGTATAACCCGCGGCGGCGAGCCGCTCCGCCGTCACCTTACCGATGCCGGAGGAGGCGCCGGTGACGAGCGCGATGGACTTCCTGAGTTTCATTGGACAGACCTCGATGATGGATTTCGATGAGCAAAGAGTATGATGATCATCATATTTACTGGCGAATTAACGACAACCACGGCACGCCATGATCAGTTGGCAGAAGTGAGATGACCCAGTGCGGCTTCACGCAGCGCCTCGGAGAGGCGCGGGTCGTCCACAGCACGCGCCAGTACCAGCGCGCCGACCATCGTGGAAACCGTCACCAACGCGTGTTCATGCGCGCCGGGCTGCCCCCACTCCGACAACTGGCGAGCAATCAGATCGATCATTTCCTTGATACGACGCGTCGCTGCCCGCCGCACCTCGGGTGCCTGACGCGGCATCTCGGAACCTAGCGCAGCGGTCGCGCACCCGGTTTCGATGCCTTTTACGTGGGCTTCGGAGAGATAGGCCTCCACCATGGTCCGCAATGCATGTTGCGGCGGTACGCCGGCACCGACACGCTCCATCAACGCCACGGACTCGCCACCAGCCCGATCCGCCGCTTCGGCAAGCATTGCCTCACGCGAGGCGAAGTGAGCATAGAACCCGCCATGGGTCAGCCCGGCGGCCTTCATGATGTCGGCGACACCGGTGCCGTTGTAACCACTACGCCGGATCGCACGCGCAGCCGCGTCGACGATACGGTCGTGGGTGACTTCCTTGGATCTGGCAGCGACCTTTTTCATATTACGACCATCATATTTACACGCCTCGCCCGAAACAAGAAGCAGCGCGGGCATTCCGGCGCTGCGTTGGGAGTTCAGTCAGCTACATGTTGGAAACCGCCCCGACCCACGTTCGCCACTCCGGACGCGCTTTCTGGATGGGGCTGGCCTCACCGCAAGGCGTGATGGCCCTCAAGGGCTGCCTTAGAACGGGATATCGTCGTCCGCGAAATCATCCATCGGCGGTGCCGAGGACGGCTGCGCCGCCGGCTGCTGGCGACGCGGGGCGTATTCCTGGCGCTGCTGCGGCTGCGACGACGGCTGGCGCTGCGGGCGATCGCCGCCGCTGAATCCACCGCCACCACCACCCTCACCGCGGCCACCGAGCATCTGCATCTCGTTGGCGACGATATCGGTGCTGTACTTCTCCACGCCGTCCTGCCCGGTGTACTTGTCGTAGCGCAGCTCGCCTTCCACATACACCTGGCTGCCCTTGCGCAGGTACTCACCGGCGATCTCGCCGAGCTTGCCGAAGAACACCACGCGGTGCCATTCGGTACGCTCCTGGTTGTTGCCTTCGCGGTCCTTGCGGACGCTGGTGGTGGCCAGGCTGACGCGGGTGATCGCCATGCCGCTCTGGGTGTACTTGGTGTCGGGATCGTTGCCGAGGTTGCCGACCAGGATGACTTTGTTGATGCCGCGGGCCATTGGATTCTTCCGTCTGTGTCTGTGCCGGCCGGTACGCGGGCACCGGCGGCGGGGTGAGGCTGGTTAGGCACGAATGGTAACATCCGAGCGGCCAATGGCCTCCGGCATACCACCCCGACCACAGGTAGGCGCAGCCCGCATCCGCCCGTAGGACAAGCGTTACGGCCCCTCCAGGCACTGCCTGCTAGGCTGCCATCTCCTCATCCCGGAAGACGCCATGGCCCGCATCGTCGGATTGGCCGGCAGCCTGCGCCGCGACTCGTTCAACGCCGCCCTGCTGGGCCGGGCCGCTGCATCCGTTCCGGACGGCAGCCAGATCGAGACCCACTCGATCCGCGGGGTGCCGTTGTACGACGCCGACGTGGAAGCGGAGACCGGTATTCCCGAGGCCGTGGTCCGGCTGAAGGACGCGGTCGCGCAGGCCGATGGCCTGCTGCTGGTCACCCCGGAATACAACAACGCCATCCCGGGCGTGTTCAAGAACGCCATCGACTGGATGTCGCGACCCTCCAAGGACATCGCACGCGTGTTCGGCAACAAGCCGGTCGCGCTCATCGGCGCCTCGCCGGGCCCGTTCGGCACCCTGCTGAGCCAGACCGCCTGGCTGCAGGTGCTGCGTACCCTGGGCACACGGCCGTGGTTCGGCGGCCGCCTGTTGCTGTCGCATGCCGATCAGGCATTCGATGAGCAGGGAGCCTTGAAGGACCCGGCGATGCAGCAGCGATTGACTTCATTCGTGGCCGGCTTCTGCACGTTCTGCGATGCCGGGGACGCAACGGAATGATCCGTCGCACGGCGCGACGGCCCGTTGACGGACCTCGGCACCTATAATTCAGCTACATCACCCCATCGCACCACATGAGCATCGCCGAAGACCTCCGTCCCGCCCTGGGCCTGCCCCAGATCCAGGCCCTCGCTGCCCCCGACATGGCCGCGGTCGATGCGCTGATCCGTCGCCGGCTGGCTTCGGACGTGGTGCTGATCAACCAGATTGCCGATCACATCATCTCCGCAGGCGGCAAACGGCTGCGGCCGATGCTGGTGGTGCTGGCCGGTCAGGCCTGCGGCCCGGCCAATGCCGACCATCACCAGCTTGCGGCCATCATCGAGTTCATCCACACCTCCACGCTGCTGCACGATGACGTGGTCGATGAGTCCGATCTGCGGCGCGGCCGCAGCACCGCGAACGCTTTGTGGGGCAATGCTCCGAGCGTGCTGGTCGGTGACTTCCTGTATTCGCGCAGCTTCCAGTTGATGGTGGAACTGGAGCGCATGGACGTCATGCAGCTGCTGGCCGACACCACCAACCGCATCGCCGAAGGCGAAGTGCTGCAGCTGTTGCACGTACACAATCCCGACACCGACGAAGCCGCTTATCTGCGGGTGATCGAACGCAAGACCGCGGTGTTGTTCGCTGCGGGTACGCGTCTGGGTGCGCTGGCCTCCGGTACGGACCAGACCGTGCAGGCCCGGCTATACGACTACGGCATGCAACTCGGCTACGCGTTCCAGATCGCCGATGACGTGCTCGACTATGCCGCTGACGCCGAGGCGCTGGGCAAGAATCTCGGCGACGACCTCGCCGAAGGCAAAGCCACGCTGCCGTTGATCCATGCAATGGCGCATTCGGACGAAACCACGCGGCAACGCTTGCGCGAGATCGTCCAGCAGGGTGATGCATCGGCGATGCCGGAGGTGCTGGCGGCGATCCAGGCTACCGGCGGACTCGAGTACAGCCGCCAGCGCGCGCTCGATTACGCCCAGGCGGCCGAACGCGCGCTCGATGGACTCCCCGAAAACGAAGCGATCAGCGCATTGCGCGGCCTGGCGCGTTACGCGGTCTCGCGCACGCATTGAGGTTCGTCGACAACGGTGCGCTTCGTAGGAGCGGCTTCAGCCGCGATGGGGCGTTCATGCAGGTCCCTCTGCAAAAGCCCGCACATCCATGTGTGGGGATTCAAATGGAAACGCCCCATCGCGGCTGAAGCCGCTCCTACGAAGATGACGGACTTCAGCCGCCGAAGCGCTCCTCGAAGAAGTCTTCCAGCATCCGATAGGCACGCTTGGACGCACGCGCGTCATAGCGACAGTTGCTGGTCGGATCGTTGCCCGCATCAGCCTCGGCAAAGCAGTGCACCGCGCCGCTGAAATTGACGAACTGCCAGTCAGCACCCGCGCCGTCCATCTCCTTCTCGAACGCGGCAATGTCCTGCGCACTGACGCTCTTGTCGGCCGCGCCGTTGAGCACCAATACCGGCGTCCTGGCTGCACCGACCGCCGCCGGAGTCGGTGTGGACAGGCCACCGTGCAGGCTGACCACGCCGGCGAGCTGTGCCCCTGAGCGCAGCAACTCCAGCACCGTGCTGCCACCGAAGCAGAAGCCGACCGCGCCGATCCGCGAAGCATCCAGCGGCGCCTTGCCTGCCTGCGCCTTCAACACGTCCACCGCCTTCAACGCACGCGTGCGCAACGTCGCCGTATCCTGCTTGAGTGCACCTGCGAGCTTACCGGCCTCGCCGGCGTTGGCGGGACGACGGCCCTTGCCGTAGACATCGGCAACCAGGATCACGTAATCGTCGCCAGCCAGGCTCTTGGCCTTCTCCACCGCCGCGTCGGTCACGCCCATCCAGTTCGGCACCATCACCAGGCCCGGGCGCTTGTCATGCTTGGCGTCGTCGTAGACCAGCACGCCCGAGAAGGCGTCCGCGCCAACCTTCCATTCCACCGGCCGTGCCTGCATCGCCGCTGCGGCCGACTGCGACAGCGCCGCCATCGCCACCACGCCCAACACCTGCCACCACGCATTGCGCCTGCTCATCGGTCCGTCTCCACCCGGGAAGTGGGGCGAGTGTAGCCGCAGGGCGACAGACAAGCGGGCCGGTTTGTTCACAGCCCATGTGGACGAAGGCGGGAGAAGCCTGTGGACAACTGCTCACAGCCCTTGTGCTGTGGGACGCAGAAGTTGATTGGCTAAAATTTCACCAGCGAGTGAGCGCTTTTCCACAGCCGGTGTGGATGATTCACGGAAAACGTTGTGGATAAACGCTGGCAGCCCTTGCCATTCAAGGGTCACAACCATGCCGGTGAAATTTTCGCCACCCGGAGACATCCTTCTCGCGCGTGCAAAGTGGCAGGAGTCGATATGACTCAAGACGACTCGTCGTCCCCGCACAGGCGGGGACGACGGTAGCAATTCTGCTGGCTGCTCTAGGCCACGCCCAATCCGGGGATGGCACTGATCTGCTCGGGATCGAAACCGGCCAACTCGGCAAAGTGGCGACCACGCGCGACATAGTCGCGATAGGCACCGAAGCTCGGCGCACCCGGCGAAAGCAGCACTACCCCGCCCTGCCCGCCCAGCGCCTGACGCGCCAGCGCCACGGCCTGCGGCAGATCGGCAGCGGCATGCAGCCCGAAACGTCCCGGTGCGATCGGTGCCAGCAGTTCGTGGATGCGCGGGCCATTGGCGCCCATCGTCACGATCTCCAATGGTGGCGCCTCCCCCATATGCGCGGCGAAATCGTGCCAATCCAGGCCGCGATCATGCCCGCCCACCAGCACGGCCACGCGCTGCGTCGGGAAGCACGCCAGCGCCGCCAGCGTGGCATGCGGTGTGGTGCTGATCGAGTCGTTGACCCAGGTGATGCCATCGCGCGCGCCGACGATCTGCAATCGATTCGGCAACGGGCGGAACGTCAGCGCAGCCGGCGCCAGGGCCACCGCATCCAGCCCCAGCGCCTCCAATGCGGCCAGCACCGCGCACAGGTTGCCGCGATTGTGCCGGCCCGGCAGCGGCACGTTGGCGGTGTCGAACACCACCTGCTCGCCGCGGTACACCACGTCCTCGCGCATGTGCCAGCCATCGCGCCGGTTGAACCAGCGCACCTCGCTGTGCGGCAACTGCAACTGCGCCAGATGCGGATCGGCTGCGTTGAGCAACGCGATGCGCGGATGCCCTTCAGTCACCAAGGCCAGCTTGTCGGCGATGTAGCGTTGTTCGCCGCCGTGCCAGTCCAGGTGCTCGGGAAACAGGTTCAACACCAGCGCCAGCTCCGGCCTCACGCCACTGCGCGCGACTTCCCCGGTCTGGTAGCTCGACAGTTCGATCGCCCAGTATTGCGGTGGCGGCTCCGGCGAAAGCAGTTCCAGCAGCGGCAGGCCGATGTTGCCGGCCAGCGCGGTGCGATGGCATCCAGCGCGCAGCAGGTGCGCGAGCAACGCGGTGGTGGTGCTCTTGCCCTTGGTGCCGGTGACACAGACCGCGCCGGGCACGTACTCGCCCGGTGGGGCATGCTCGGCAAACCACAGTGCAGTGCCACCGAAGAACTGCGTGCCGCGCGCAGCCGCGGCCTGCGCCTCGGGCTTGTACGGGCTGATGCCCGGCGACTTGATCACCACGTCGAACGCGGCCAGGTGCCCGGCGCTGGCTTCGGTCTCGATATGCAGATCCGCATCGCCCAGGGCCTTCACCTCTTCGGCTTCGCCCGGCGAGCAGAACAGCGTCAGGGGCAGGCGCTTGCCCGATTCCCCATTCCCGATTCCCCATTCCCGATCGCGCAACGCGCGATAAGCCGCACGACCCTCACGGCCCCAGCCCCAGAGCGCGACGCGACGCCCTTCAAGCTGCGAAATTCGCACGCACGCGCTCCCACAGCACGGCAGGTATACGGTGTTCGCCTTCGATCGCCAGCAGCGGTTCGACCTTCAACTCGTCGGCCTGCAGCTGCGGCTGGATTTCGCGGATGAAGCGCTTCACCAACGCGTCTTCCTGCCACTCGGCACGCGTGGCCAGCGTCGCCAGCGCGGCGCGCGACTCGCGGCCTTCGCCCACGCACTCGAACGGCTTGTGATCCTGGAATTCCAGCAGCGCGTCGAAACCACCTGCCTGGCTCGCATCGTCAAGCAGGTTGCGACCGAAGATCCGCACCAATCGTGTCTTGGGCATGAACGGCGCCAGCGCCAGGAACACGAAGTGGCACTTCGGGCAGACCCCACACCAGCGGTGCACCGGGCGCTCGCCCATGATGTGGAAGTTGCGGTTGCAGCTGGAAAAATGCGCGTCGTAGTGGTCGTTCTTGGCGAACTGGCGCGCCACCGCCAGCTCGGAAAGCGGGCGCAGCAGCGAGTAGTAATGCAGGTCGGAAGCGACGTGTTGCTCGACGTACTCGCCGAACGCCTGCTCGAACGCCCAACCCTTCGACCACTGGTGATTGACCTCGCCGGTGCCAGGAATCTGACTGCCGTAACTGGCCGAGCGCTCGTTGGAGAACACCACCTGGTCCACGCCCAACAGCAGCGCGGCGAGCACCATGATCATCGAGTTGATCGCCGTCACCGGGATGTGGCCGTTCCAGGCACCATGACGATTCAGTTCGAACAGCTCCGGCGCCAGCGTGCGGCCGATATTGAGCGTCGGTAGGCCCGTGCGCTCGGCGCAGGCGCGGATCAGCTGCGAGCCACCGATCCAGGTGACAGTCTGGGCGACACCGGCACTGCGCAGCGCCTCGATGCTGACCAGCGAATCCTTGCCGCCACCGATCGCCACCAGCGCATGCTCGCGCAGACCGGCCGTGCCCGCCTGCACTGGCGAAGCCTTCACCGGCAGCTTGAAGCGGCCATGCAGGTTCAAACCGTTGCGATAGGCGAACTCGCCCAGTCCGTGCAGATAGACGCTCTCCACCAGCGCGGCGGTTTCCGCGTCGATCGCGTAGCCGTCGATGACGATGTTCGCCGGCACCGCCGCCTTGTAATAGCTGACGCCGGCAATCAGATGCAGCAAGCGCAATGCGCGCTGCACTGCCTCGGCGCGCTCGCCTTCGAGCACGAACGGCGCGCCCGGCACGGTCACCGTCTCGATCAGTTCCGGCCCCTGATCGAAGGCATACACCAGCGAGGCCACGCCGGTCTGCGCGTCGAAATCGCAGCGAACGAAGCGGAAGGTGGTGATCTGGTGTTTGTCGAAAGCAGCGGTCATGGACATTCCGGGATGAGGCAGGCCGACGGTTTTCGCGACAGCGGTTGTAGCAGGTACGGGATTGACGTGCGCGAATCAGGCATCGAGCACTTCTTCATGCGGCAACGCACGCAGGTTGTAGATGCTGGCCATGCTGTAGCCATAGGCGCCCGCATCAGCGATCAGCATCGTGTCGCCCGGGGTGGTCGCCGCCGGCAGCTTGACCCGGTGACCGAACACGTCGCTGGATTCGCAGATCGGCCCGACTACGTCGAAACCACCGTCGCGCACCTCGTCCAGCCGCGACAGGTTCACGATGTCGTGCCATGCGTCGTATAGCGCGGGGCGGATCAAGGTGTTCATGCCCGCATCCAGACCCACTCGATGCACGCCATCCTTCTCGATCACCTGCGTGGCCTGGGCCAGCACAACGCCGGCCTCGGCGACCAGGAAACGGCCCGGCTCGATCGCCAGCGCAAACGCCGGATGCACCGCCTTGACCTCGGCCAGCCCGGCCGACCAGGCCTCAAGGTCGAACGGCTCGTCGTCCTCGCTGTACGGGATCGGCAAACCACCGCCGATATCCAGCACTTCCACGCTACCGATGCGGCGCGCGAAGCCGGCCAGTTCGTCGTACATCTGCCGCCAGTGCGCCTTGGTCTCCACGCCGCTGCCCAGGTGCGCGTGCAGGCCGACGATGCTGACATCGAGCGCACGCGCGGCATCGACGAATTCATCGACGCGACCAGCAGAAATACCGAACTTGGACGCCTTGCCGCCGGTGGTCACCTTTTCGTGGTGACCATCGCCGTGACCCAGATCGATGCGCAACCAGAGGTTGCGACCGCGGAACACCTCCGGCCACTGCTTCAGCGCTTCGACGCTGTCGACGGTGACGGTGACGCCCAGCTCGAATGCCGCCTGGTACTCGGTGGACGGCGCGAAGCTCGGGGTAAACAGCACGCGCCCGGGCGCCAGATCCGGCAGCGTCTCGAACACCCGGCGCAGCTCGCCGAGCGAAACGCATTCCAGGCCGAAACCCTCCTCGACCAGCGCCGTCAGGATCGCCGGATGCGAATTGGCCTTGATCGCGTAGTAACGCCGATCGATCGCACCGATCGCGGCCAGCTGGCGCGCACGCGCGCGCACCGTCGGCAGGTGATAGGCGTAACGCGGCGTGCCCTCGGCGACCAGCGCCAGCAGCCGCGCGCGTGCCTGCTCGCCGTGCCACCACGGTGTCGGACGCGGGCGCACCGCACCGATGATCTCGCGCCAGCGCGGGCCGAACACCTGCCCTTCATAGACCGGCATCGCGCCGGAATCGATCAGCTCACCGTGCAGGATCGGCAGCAGCCCGTCGGCATCGGCCTCATCGATCACGAAGGTCAGGTTCAAGTCGTTGGACGACTGCGAAATCATGTGCACGCGCTCCTTGCCGAACGTGGCCCACACGTTCGAGAGCTTGTGCAGCAGCGAACGCATGCCGCGACCGACCAGGGTGATCGCCGCGCACGGCACGATGATCTTGACCTTGCAGATCTTCGACAGGTCCGCCGACAGCGCCGACAGCACATCGGTGCTGACCAGATTCTCGCTCGGATCCAGCGACACGGTGACGTTGGTCTCGGCCGAACCGATCAGGTCCACCGACAACCCGTGCTTCTTGAACAGCCCGAACACATCGGCCAGGAAGCCGACCTGCTGCCACATGCCGATGCCTTCCATCGATACCAGCACGATGCCGTTGCGACGGCTGATCGCCTTCACGCCCGGCACCGGCTCGGCATCGCCGTCAATGCTGGTGCCCGGCATCTGCGGGCGCTCGGTATCCAGGATCGCCATCGGCACGCCGGAATCGCGGCACGGCTTGATCGAACGCGGATGCAGCACCTTGGCGCCGGTGGTGGCGATTTCCTGCGCTTCGTAATAGTCCAGCCGGGTCAGCAGGCGCGCGTCCGGCACCTCCTTGGGATTGGCGCTGAACATGCCCGGCACGTCGGTCCATATCTCCACGCGCGAGGCGCCGAGCAGCGCGCCGAAGTACGCCGCCGAGGTATCCGAACCACCACGCCCGAGGATGGCGGTGCCGCCATCCTGGTGACGCGAGATGAAGCCCTGGGTGATCAGCAGTCGGGTCGGCTGGCCGTCGAAGCGTGCGCGCCAGCTGGCGTTGGCCTGCCACTGGCACGACACCGACAGGCGCCGCGACCACTCGCTCTGGTTCGGCTGCGGCGGCAGCGCGTCGAGCCAGTCGCGCGCATCCATCCAGCCGAAATCCAGCCCGCTGGCACGCAGATAGGCCGCGCCCAGCGTCGAGGACAGCAGTTCGCCCTGGCCGAGTACCTCGGCCTGCCAGTCGAGCGTGCGGCTGGCCGCGCGCGGGTCGTCGATCAGGCCGCGCAGAGCCGCCAGACGCTCGCCCAGCACCGCATCGGCATCCAGTTCCAGCTCGACCAGGAATTCGCGATGACGCTGCTCAAGCGCGGCCACGCGCTGCGCGCTGTCGGCGGCGCCATCGGCGATCGCGGTCAGCTCGTTGGTGACGCCCGACAACGCCGAAACCACCACCAGCACACGCGAACCGGTCTCTTCCGCGCGTTTTTTCGCCAGCTTCCCGATCGTGTCCCAGCGATGACGACGCGACACCGAAGTGCCACCGAACTTGAGGACGATCCAGCGATCGGCAGAAGCAGAGGAAGCTGACATTGAGTTGGACGTTTTAGTGATGTGGGGAAAAGGCGCCCGAATGGTCGGACGCAACCCCGGATTCTACCGCCAACCCGCCACCGGATGATCTTGTGGGAGGGACTTCAGTCCCGACGGGCTCTGCCAGCAAAGCGTCGGGACTGAAGTCCCTCCCACAAGAAGCCAAGCCCGGGCACCTTGCTCGCATCAGTCACCGATGCAACTGATCCGACGGATGCCTGGGTCCGACCGGGCACAGCCGCTGATCGACGGCCAGCTTGATTGATAAGCTGCGCGCCCCTTCCTCCCGCACAACCCCGATGACGACGCGCCGATTCCTGCAAGTGGACGTATTTTCCGCCCGAGCTGGCGGCGGCAATCCGCTGGCCGTGGTGCTCGATGCCGAAGGCCTGGACGATGCCGCGATGCAGGCGATCGCACGCTGGACCAAGCTGCCGGAAACCACCTTCGTGCTGCCGTCGCTCGATCCGGACAGCAGCTACCGGTTGCGCATGTTTGCTCCGCAGAAGGAAGTCCCGTTCGCCGGGCATCCCAGCGTCGGCACCGCGCATGCGGTATTGGAAGCCGCCCTGGCACAGCCGCGCGACGGCGTGCTGGTGCAGGACGGGATCGCCGGCAAGCTGCCGCTGCGCGTGGAACAACGCGGTGGGCGCCGCAGCATCTCGATCCGCACACCACGCGCACGCGTCGCCGAGGTCACCACCTCGGATGATCCGCGCCTGCGCAGCGCACTGGCCGGCTGGCCGCTTGGCGCGTTGCCGCCGGCCCTGATGGACGGTGGCCGCTGCTGGTGGGTGATCGAACTGGCCGACGAAGCCGCGTTGCGCACGCTGTCGCCAGACTGGGACGCCATCGCCGCACTGGCCGAATCGACCGGCAGCATGGGCGTGTTCGCTTACGCGCGGGCAGCAGGAGAGGCCGATTTCGATATCGCGGCGCGTGCGTTCGTCGGCAACGGCCGCCGCTTCGAAGACGCCGCTTCGGGCGCTGCCAACGCCGTGCTGGCAGCCTGGCTGGACAGCCGCGATGCCCTGCCCCGAGCAGATCGGCGCTATAGCGTCAGCCAGGGGCGCGAAGTCGGATTCGATGCACGGCTGGAACTGGCGATCGACGAGGCCGGCGAGGTCTGGTCCGGCGGTGAAGTGCAGACCGTGATCCGCGGCGAAATCGACTGGCCATAAGCGTCATCCAGATCAACCGCGATACCGACCGCGATATCGTAGGAGGGGGGGGGGGGGGGGGGGGGGGGGGGGGGGGGGGGGGGGGGGGGAGGGGGGGGGGGGGGGGA
>NZ_JBYSVX010000011.1:64489-128536 GCF_058986605.1 Pseudomonas sp. GW821-FHT07E12
CGGCTTCAGCCGCGATGGAGCTTTACCGATAAAAGCCCCATCGCGGCTGAAGCCGCTCCTACATAAATCACCACCGCCCGAAACTAGCCATTAGCACGTACCGCCGCACAACCTCACTGCGGCACAACATCCACCCGCACCCGGATGCGATCGCCCGGGTTGTAGTCGCTGCGGGTGTGGTAGGTGCGGCCACCGTACTCATAGGTCACGTCGTAGCCGTCCACGCGCTCACGCTCGTCACGGTAGGTGACCGGATCGCAGACCTGCACGCTGCCCTGCGAATAGGTGGGATGGTTGGCGTCATAGATCGAGCGCCCGGCCACGCCACCAACCATCGTGCCGACGGCGGTGCCGACCAACTGGCCACTGCCACCGCCGACCCGGCTGCCCAGCACCGCACCGGCGACACCGCCGATGACCGTCGCCAGCGAGCGCCCCCCCGGATTGGCCGTACTCGTATAGCCACCCTCGCCGTAGTAACCGCCGCGATCGGAGTAACCGTCCGCCGGACGCTGATAGCAGCGCGGCTCGCTGCGCTCGGCATAGTCCGAGACGATGATCGGGTCGACCCGCACCACCCGTGCGTAGTCGTAGGCACCGCGATCTTCGCCATAGCGGTCATCGTAGCGCTGGGCCGAAGCACTGCCGGCGACCAGCAGTCCTGTCGTCAACACAGCCAGCAGCAGGGTCTTCATGTGCGCTCGTCCGTAGGAGGATTGTGGAGGGAACGAGCGTGATGCTCTGCGTTGACCGGTGAAACGGCCCTGAATCCACACGCCAGGGCCGCCTCCTGTTCAGCCAGGCATTCGGATCAGTTCGAAAACGCCGTCTCCAGGCTGATCGGCACCGCACTCAGCGCCTTCGAAACCGGGCAGTTCTTCTTCGCCTTGTCGGCCAGCTCGTCGAACTTGACCTGGTCGATACCCGGCACCACGGCCTTCAATTTGAGCCGGATCTGCGAGAGTTGCGGCCCGCCTTCCAGCGACAGGTCCACCTCGGCGCGGGTATCCAGCGACGTCGGCGGAAAACCGGCCTCGCTCAGCTGCGCCGACAACGCCATCGTGAAGCACCCCGCGTGCGCGGCGGCGATCAGTTCCTCCGGGTTGGTGCCCTTCTCGTCGCCGAAGCGGCTGTTGAAGCCGTAGCGCGTGTGGTCCAGCAGTCCGCTCTGCGGCGTGCTGAGCTGGCCCTTGCCGCTTTTCAGATCGCCTTCCCAGTGCGCGGTGGCGTGACGTGAAATGCCCATGGCATGTGCTCCTGTTGTGAACGGGCCGTCACCATAGCCGGCCGATCGTTACAACCTTGTGCGCCGCAACGCGCCGCTTCACCCGCGTAGCGCTACAGTGGCCGCGATCGCCATGACCGCCCATCGAGCCGCCCCGCCCCGGGTCGCTCGTACCGGACCGCCATGACGCCGTGCTCCTTCGCTGGAGGAAAGGCCTCATGTTCTACGTCACCCGAGACATCCGCAACGTGGCCCTCGCAGGCCACCCCGGCGCCGGCAAAACCACCTTGTTCGAAGCCCTGCTGCATGCCGGCGGCGCCCTCCAGACGGCAGGCAGCATCGAACGTGGCAGCACGGTTTCCGACCATGATCCCCTGGAGAAACAACGCGGCCATTCGATCGACAGCGCGATCGCCAGCCTCGATGCCGACGGGCTGCACCTGAACCTGATCGACACTCCCGGCTACCCGGATTTCCGCGGCGCCAGCCTGCCCGCGCTGGCGGTGGTGGAGACCGCGCTGATCGTCGTCGACGCCGCGCGCGGCATCCAGCACGGCACGCGCCGGCTGATGGATCGCGCCCGCGAGCGGCAGCTGTGCCGGATGATCGTGGTCAACAAGATCGACCAGGAAGGCGCCGACTGCGCCGCGCTGCTGGACGAGCTGCGGCGCGAATTCGGCAACGAGGTGCTGCCGCTCAACCTGCCGGTCGATCACGGCCGGCGCGTGCTGGATTGTTTCCGCAATCCGGATGGCAACAGCGACCTGGGCGCAGCCGGCGACTGGCACCGGCGCATCCTCGACCAGGTGGTGGAGATCCGCGAAACCGTGATGGAGCACTACCTCGAAGACGGCGAGGCCGGGCTGCAACCGGAAGAACTGCACGAAGCCTTCGAACAATGCCTGCGCGAGGGCCATCTGGTGCCGGTCTGCTTCGTTTCCGCGCGCAGCGGCGTGGGTATCGCCGAGCTGATCGGCATCGCCCGTGACCTCTTGCCCAGCCCGGACGAGGGCAATCCGCCCGCCTTCAGCGCCGACGGTGCGCCGGTCGCGGTCGCCGCCGATCCCGATGCGCCCGTGGTCGCCGACGTCTTCCGCATCATCAACGACCCGTTCGTCGGCAAGATCGGCATCTTCCGGCTGTACCAGGGCACGCTCGTCCGCGACATGCCGCTGCTGCTCGACGACGCGCGCAAACCGGTGCGCGCCGTGCATCTGCTCCGGCTGCAGGGCAAGGAGCACCTGCCGGTGGACAAGGTCGTGGCCGGCGACATCGCCGCGCTGGCCAAGGTCGAGGAACTTCATTTCGATGCCGTCCTGCACGATCGCCACGAGCAGGACCACCTGCACCTGGCGCCGATCCGCTTCCCGCAGGCGATGTTCTCGCTGGCCATTTCCCCGGCCAGCCGCGGCCAGGAACAGAAACTGGCGCTCGCGCTGGAACGGCTGGCACAGGAAGACCCCGCCTTCGTGGTCGAGCAGCAGACCGAGACACACGAGACGCTGGTGCGTGGCCTGTCCGACCTGCACCTGCGCATCATGCTGGAGCGCCTGGCCTCCCGCTACGGTGTAGACGTCACCACGCGCATCCCGCGCATTGCCTATCGCGAGACGATCTCCGCCCCGGCCGAGGGTCATCACCGGCACAAGAAGCAGACCGGCGGCGCCGGCCAGTTCGGCGAGGTCTACCTGAAGGTTGCACCGCTGCCGCGCGGCGGCGGCTTCGAGTTCGTCGACGAGGTCAAGGGCGGCACGATTCCCGGTCAGTTCATGCCGGCGGTCGAGAAAGGCGTGCGCCAGGCGATCGCGGGCGGCGCGCTGGCAGGATTCCCGATGCAGGACCTGCGCGTGACCGTGCACGACGGCAAGTATCACCCGGTCGACAGCAAGGAGGTCGCGTTCGTGGCGGCCGGCAAGAAGGCCTTCCTGGATGCGATTTCCCGTGCTGCACCGCAAGTACTGGAGCCGATCGTGGAGATGGAAGTCAGCGCACCAGAGGCCCAGGCCGGCGATATCACCGGCAGTCTGGCCTCCAAGCGCGCGCGCATACAGGGCACCGACAGCCGGCATGGTGAAATCGTCGTGCATGCGCAAATTCCGCTGTCCGAACTGGACGGCTACGCCGCCGAGCTGAAGTCGCTCACCGCCGGACAAGGTCGTTTTTCCCTGGATTTCAGCCATTACGAGCCGGTTCCGGTGACCGTGCAGCAGCGCCTGGTCAGCAGCCGCCAGCCCGTCCACGAGGAGGATTGAAGGCGCCGAAGACGCCGTTTTTGCTGCTCATGACCTGGATGAAAGTTGAGCGAGCAGCTTTTTCATGAGGTTTTCTACACCGCCCCCTATTGGCGAGTCGCTGCACATGCCCTACATTTCGCATGCCGACGGGGTCGGCGCGACCCAACAACCAACCGTTCACGGAACAGGAAATCATGGCAAAGACCGCTAAAAAGGCTGCCCCGAAGAAGGCAGTAAAGAAAGTAGCCACCAAGGCCGCCGCCAAGCCGGCTGCCGCCAAGCCGATCAAGGAAGCCCTGAGCAAGTCGGGTCTGGTCGCCCACATCGCCGAAGCCACCTCCGTCGCTGCCAAGGACGTACGTGCCGTGCTGGCCTCGCTGGAAGGCGCTGTGCACGCGTCGGTCAGCAAGAAGGGCATCGGTGCGTTCACCCTGCCGGGTCTGCTGAAGATCACGGCCGTCAGCGTGCCGGCCAAGCCGAAGCGCAAGGGCATCAACCCGTTCACCAAGGAAGAGCAGTGGTTCGCTGCGAAGCCGGCTTCGGTGAAGGTGAAGGTGCGTCCGCTGAAGAAGCTCAAGGACGCCGCCGCCTGATAACGGCTGCTTCCGAGCGTTACCGAACGGGACGGCATTGCCGTCCCGTTTGTTTTTGGGGGCCCTCGCGTCCATGTGCGGGGGCTCGATTGGCACTGTTCGCACCTGCACTGTGATCTTGTGGGAGGGACTTCAGTCCTGACGGGCGGTACCGGCAAAGCGTCGGGACTGAAGTCCCTCCCACAAAAGCCCCTTCCTGACAGCACAAGCCTCTTCCCACAATAGGGATAGGCGCCATACGGAACACACCGGACCGCCCGGCACGCTGGAACACTCCGTCATGGTCGCCGCCCTCGCGATGCCCATGGCACGGGCCTATCTTGGACCTCGGCCCTGTCATGAGCTGCCAACGCCATGTCCACGCAACGCTACCGCATCACCATCACGCCCCTCGAGAGCGACGGTCGCCCCTGCGCTGGCCGCTGCACCATCGAGTTCGAACAGCGCTCGCACGAGAACTGGATGCGCCGACTTGAGGCGTTGCAAGGCCAACGCCGGTTCAGTGGCGACGATTGCGCCGCGCTCACTGTCGGTACCCAGTTGTTGAAGGAACTGGCGCAAGCGCGCACCGACGGCCATGGCGCATTGGCCAGGATCCAGCCGGAATTGCAGGCCCTGCTCGACCGCATCATCGAGACCGAGCCTCGTCGGCATTGAAACCGGGCGACGCGTACCGGCGATGAGGCGCGCCGGCCCGCTAACCGCCGGTTCACCGCATCCGGTTATCGTGACGCTTCATCTTCAGGAAATCGCATGCCATGACATTTCGTCAGCTGATCGTCGGCGTCGCCTGCAGCCTCGCCTTGTGTGCAGGCGGCGCGCTCGCCACGCCGCAGATCCAGGGACGCCAGGTCAGCGTGCAGGCGGGTGACGTCCAGCAGTACCTGACCGGCCACTTCCCGCAGACGCACGATGCCCTCGGCGGCCTGCTGGCGCTGACGGTCAGCGATCCGCAGCTCAGGCTTCCGCCGGGCAATCGCCTCGATCTGGCGTTCGACCTTGCCGTCGCCACCGCCGGTGGCACGCCCTCGCCGATCGGACACGTCTCGCTGAGCAGCGGCTTGCGCTACGACAATGAGCGCCAGGGCTTCTTCCTCGATCAACCCTCCATCGAGAACTTCGAGCCGGTGCATGCCGGCGCCAGACTCGATTCCAGCACTCGCCAACTGCTCAACTCATGGCTGGTGGACTATGCGCGCAAGCAGCCGATCTACCGGATCGATCCATCCATCGCCAGCCTGATGGGCGCGCTGCAGGTCGAGTCTGCCGCGGTCCAGGACGGCCACCTGGTGGTCAATTTCAACCAGGACGTCTCGCAACTGGTGCCGGCAGCGCTTCTGCAGGGGCGTTGAGCCACGTCACCCGTCGGCACGGAAGATCGTAAATACGAAGGGCGGCCCAGGCCGCCCTTCGCTCGTTACCGGTGATGCGAGCGCGCAGGATCAGCGCTTGGGCTGCAGCATCGTGCCGGTGCAGTTCCTGGCGCCGCAGCGGCAGGCCCAGATCTTCTTCAGACGCGGCGTGTGGCGCTCGGCCAGCACGATGCCGTAGTTGTAGGTCAGCTCCTCGCCCGGGGCGATATCGCGGACCGCCTCGATGAACACCCGGCTGTTGCGCGCGTCGTCCTCGTCCTCTTCGATCACCGCCTCGCAGTTCGGATCGCAGCTGTGGTTCATCCAGCGCGCGTCGTTGCCCTCGTAGTTGGCATCGATCACGTAGTCGTCGCTGATCGTAAACAGGAAGGTATGGCCGCTCTCGACGTCACCGGTGTCGTCGTTGTCGACGTCCTCGTGGGTGCGCCGACGGCCCTTGTATTCGATGAGGCGCTCGCCCTTGCCGAGCGACTTGACGGCGAATACGCCGTTTCCATGAATACGGGACTTGCGGGCGGCGATCTTGCGCGACATGAAGGAATCCGGAGAGAGCAAACCGTGGATTCTGGCGCAGAACGCCCTCCGGACCCAAGCCTGTCGCGCCTGTCCATCACCACGCAGCGGCGATATGCGCCGCCCATGAATGGCAACGAAGGCATGGATTGGTGTCCGCGGCGCAAAAGGGTACAATTTTGGTCCGCATTGAACCCCCACTGCCTCCGACCATGCTCCGCGTCACCAAACTGACCGACTACGCCACCGTGGTGCTGACCGTCCTGGCCAGCCGCCCCGGCGAGGTGCTCAGTGCGACCGAACTGGCCGAGCAATCCGGCCTGGAGCCGCCGACCGTCAGCAAGCTGCTCAAGCCGCTGGCCCAGGCGGGCCTGGTCGAAGGCCTGCGCGGCGTGCATGGCGGCTACCGGCTCGCACGCGCAGCCGGCGACATCACCCTGATCGAGATCGTCGAGGCGATGGAAGGCCCGCTGGCGATTACCGAGTGCAGCCAGGATCACAGCCAGTGCGGCATCGCCCAGCAATGCGGCGTGCGCTCGAACTGGCGGCTGATCAACGACGTGGTCGCCGACGCCCTGCGCGGCGTGACCCTCGCGCAGATGCTGCATCCCCTCCCCACTTCCGGCGACGACCGGCGGCGCATCGCCGTCACCGTCGCGACCACCTGACCCGTAGGCAGCCCATCATGGCCACCGAAGTTGCACCTCCCCAGAATGCCGAGATCCTCGAACGGCTGGGCCGACGCTACGACGCCGGTTTCATCACCGACATCGAGTCCGACTCGCTCCCCGCCGGCTTGAACGAAGACATCATCCGCGCCCTGTCCGCCAAGAAGGACGAGCCGGAGTGGATGACCGAATGGCGCCTGGAAGCCTATCGCCACTGGCTGAAGATGCCGATGCCGCATTGGGCCAAGCTCAATGTCGCCCCGATCGATTTCCAGGCGCTGAGCTACTACTCCGCGCCGAAGGGCCCGAAGTACAAGTCGCTGGACGAGGTGCCCAAGGAGCTTCTGGATACCTACGACAAGCTCGGCGTGCCGCTGCACGAGCGCGCCAAGCTGGCCGGCGTTGCGGTGGACGCGGTGTTCGACTCGGTCTCGGTCGGCACCACCTTCCGCAAGGAACTGGCCGAGAAGGGCGTGATCTTCTGCTCGATGTCCGAGGCGATCAAGGAACATCCGGAGCTGGTCAAGCAGTACCTGGGCAGCGTGGTACCGGTCGGCGACAACTATTTCGCCGCACTGAACTCGGCGGTGTTTTCCGACGGCAGCTTCGTGTTCATCCCGGCCGGCGTGCGCTGCCCGATGGAATTGAGCACCTACTTCCGCATCAACGCCGGCCACACCGGCCAGTTCGAGCGCACCTTGATCATCTGCGAGGACAAGGCCTACGTCTCCTACTTGGAAGGCTGCACCGCGCCGATGCGCGATGAAAACCAGCTGCACGCGGCGGTGGTCGAGCTGGTGACGCTGGAAGACGCGGAAATCAAGTATTCGACCGTGCAGAACTGGTATCCGGGTGACGAGAATGGCGTCGGCGGCATCTACAACTTCGTCACCAAGCGTGCCGAATGCCGTGGCGCGCGCAGCAAGGTCACCTGGACCCAGGTCGAGACCGGTTCGGCGATCACCTGGAAGTACCCGTCCTGCGTGCTGATCGGCGACGATTCCTCCGGTGAGTTCCACTCGGTCGCGCTGACCCATCATCGCCAGCAGGCCGACACCGGCACCAAGATGATCCACATCGGCAAGCGCACCAAGAGCAAGATCGTCAGCAAGGGCATCAGTGCAGGCCGCGGCCAGAACACCTATCGCGGCCTGGTCAAGGTCGAGCGCAGCGCCGAGGGCGCGCGCAACTACACCCAGTGCGACTCGCTGCTGATCGGCAAGAAGTGCGGTGCGCACACCTTCCCCTACATCGAGGTGAAGAATCCCGGCGCGACCGTCGAGCACGAGGCCACCACCTCCAAGATCAGCGACGACCAGCTGTTCTACTGTCGCTCGCGCGGCATCGGCCAGGAAGATGCCGTGTCGTTGATCGTCGACGGCTTCTGCAAGCAGGTCTTCCGCGAACTGCCGATGGAGTTCGCGGTCGAGGCCAAGAAGCTGCTGGAAGTGTCGCTGGAAGGCAGCGTCGGCTAGAGAAGCCGTGATTCGTGGTTGGGGATTCGTGATTCGCGCAAGCGGGTCATCCTTCAATCCGAGTCTCGCCTCGTCGCCACGCCTTTCGCGAATCACAAATCACTAATCACGAATCACTAATCCCATGCTCAAGATCAACAACCTCCACGCCAGCGTCGCCGGCAAGGAAATCCTCAAGGGCCTCTCGCTCGAAGTGAAGCCCGGTGAAGTGCACGCCATCATGGGGCCCAACGGCGCCGGCAAATCCACGCTCGGCAACGTACTGGCTGGCCGCGAGGGCTATGAAGTCACCGACGGCAGCGTCGAGTTCGACGACAAGGTGCTGCTGGAGCTGGAGCCGGAAGAACGCGCCGCTGCCGGCCTGTTCCTGGCCTTCCAGTACCCGGTCGAAATCCCCGGCGTGAACAACACCTACTTCCTGCGCGCCGCGCTCAACGCGCAGCGCAAGGCGCGCGGCGAGGAAGAGCTGGACTCGATGCAGTTCCTCAAGCTGGTGCGCCAGAAGCTGGCCGTGCTGCACCTGAAGGACGACCTGCTGCATCGCGGTGTCAACGAAGGCTTCTCCGGTGGTGAGAAGAAGCGCAACGAGATCTTCCAGCTGGCGGTGCTCGAACCGAAGCTGGCGATCCTCGACGAGACCGACTCGGGCCTGGATATCGACGCGCTCAAGACCGTCGCCGATGGCGTCAACGCGTTGCGCGCCGCCGACCGTTCGTTCCTGATCATCACCCATTACCAGCGCCTGCTCGACTACATCAAGCCGGACGTGGTGCACGTGCTGGCCGACGGCAAGATCGTGCAGACCGGTGGCCCGGAGCTGGCGCTGGAGCTGGAGAAGCACGGCTACGCCTGGCTGAAGGACCGCGTGGTGCCGGAGGCTGCAGCCTGATGAGCACCCTCCTGCAATCGCTGGCCAGCGCCTTCCACGGCGACGGCGCACGCCGCGAACTGCTCGATGCGGCGCTGCGCGACGGTCTGCCCGGCCCGCGTAGCGAGGCCTGGAAGTACACCTCGTTGCGGGCCCTGGAACGGCGCAGCTTCACACCGGCACCGATCGAAGTTGCGGCGATCAATCCCGCACTGCTCGATGGCATCCCAACACCGCGCCTAGTGTTCATCAATGGCCGCCATGCGCCAGCACTTTCAGACCTCACCGGTCTGCCGAGTGGCGTCGAACTGGGCCCGCTGTCCACCACGCTCGCCGACGGCGGCGAAGCATTGCGCTTCCTCGGCCGTCGCTTCGAACGCAGCGAGGAGGTGTTCGCACGTCTGAACGCCGCATTGGCCGATGAAGGCGTACTGCTGCGCGTGGAAGATGGCGTCGCGGTCGATGCTCCGCTGCACCTTGTGTTCGTCAGCACAGGCACCGGTGCCGACCATGCCTGGCACCTGCGCCACCTGATCGAACTGCGCCGCGATGCCTCGCTGGCCCTGGTCGAGCACCACCTGCACGATGGCGAGGCCACACATCTGGGCAACGCGCTCGCGCATGTCCACCTCGCGCAAGGCGCGCGGCTCGACCACGCGCGCATCCAGTCCGATGCCACCGGCCTCACTTCGCTGCTGCGTACCGACGCGGTGCTGGCGCGCGACGCCGAGTATCGCCGCGTCGACCTTGAACTGGGCGCCGGCCTCACCCGCCACGAATTGAACGTGCGGCTGGAAGGCGACAACGCCCGTCTGACCGCCAACGGCGTGCTGCTCGGCAATGGCAAGCGCCACATCGATACCCGCCTGGGCATCGAGCACATCGCCCGCGACACCCGCGCCGAACTGCTGTGGCGTGGTGTCGGCGCCGATCGCAGCCGCGTGGTGTTCCACGGTGGCATCCACATCCGCGAAGGCGCCGACGGCACCGACGCGCGGCTGTCGAACAAGAACCTGCTGCTGTCGGCCAATGCCGAGATCGATACCCAGCCGGTGCTGGTCATCGACGCCGACGAAGTCCAGGCCGCGCACGGCGCCACGGTCGGCCAGATCGACCAGCAGGCGCTGTTCTACCTGCGCTCGCGCGGCATTCCGAAGCAGCGTGCGCAGCAGTTGCTGAGCGCGGCGTTCTGCCATGAACCGCTGGCGGCGTTGAAGGGCCCGCTCGCCGACATCCTGGCTGCACGCCTGGATCAGGCGCTCAGCTCGGCGGGGGTGGCGTGAGCATCCCGGCACCGCAGGCGATGACCAGCAAGCGTGACCTGCCGGACTGGGAACGCGTCCGTTCCGACTTCCCGCTGCTGATGCGGCAGGTGCACGGCAAGCCGCTGATCTATTTCGACAACGCCAACACCGGGCAGAAGCCGCTGGCGGTGATCGCCGCCACCGACGAGTTCTATCGCCGCCAGAACGCCAATGTCAGCCGCGCCGTGCATGCGCTCGGCACCGAGGCCACCGACGCCTACGAAGGCGCCCGCGGCAAGCTCGCGCGCTTCCTCAATGTGCGCGCCGACGAACTGGTGCTGTGCAGCGGCACCACCTTCGCGATCAATCTGGTTGCCTACGCGTGGGCGCTGCCGCAACTGAAAGCCGGCGATGTGATCCTGGTTTCGCGGATGGAGCACCACGCCAACATCGTGCCGTGGCAGTTGGTCGCCCAGCGCACCGGCGCGACGATCCGCGTCGCCGAAATCACCCCGGATGGCGCCCTCGACCTGGACGCGCTGCGCAAGGCGATGACGCCGGAGGTCAAGCTGCTGGCGGTCACCCACGTCTCCAACGTGCTCGGTACCGTCAACCCGGTGCGCGAGATCTGCCGCGAGGCACGCAAGCGCGGCATCGTCACCGTCGTCGACGGCTCGCAGGCCGCGCCACACCGTCCGATCGACGTGGCCGCGATCGGCTGTGACTTCTACGCGATCACCGGCCACAAGATGTGCGGGCCGACCGGCACCGGCGCACTGTGGGCACGTCGCGAGCACCTGCAGGCGATGCCGCCGTTCATTGGCGGTGGCGAGATGATCAAGGAAGTGAGCTTCGACGGCACCGTGTTCAACGATCCGCCGCACAAGTTCGAAGCCGGTACCCCCAACATCGCCGGCTTCATCGGCCTGGGCGCGGCGGTGGATTACCTCACCGGCGTCGGCATGCAGCACATCGAAGCGCGCGAGACCGAACTGCAGGCGCATTTCACCGAGGAACTGCAGAAGATCGACGGCCTGCGCATCTTCGGCACCACGCCGGACAAGGCGGCAGTGGTCTCGTTCCTGATCGAAGGCGCACATGCGCACGATCTGGCCACCCTGCTCGATCTGGAAGGCGTCGCGATCCGTTCCGGCCAGCACTGCGCGCATCCGCTGCTGCAGTTCTACGGCGTCGCCGCCACCTGCCGGGCCTCGCTGGCGTTCTACAACACACACCAGGAAATCGAGCGTTTCATCGCCGCGCTGCTGAAGGTACGCAAGCTGCTGGGGTGAACCTGGCCTTTCTGTAGGAGCGGCTTCAGCCGCGATGGGCCTTCCCCCTTTAAATCCCAGCACATGGATGTGCGGGCTTTTGCAGAGGGACCTGCATGACAGCCCCATCGCGGCTGAAGCCGCTCCTACAACAGCGGGTGCTGCCGCTAAAATAGGCGGATGCATACCCTGACCTTCCGCACCGCCACGGTGCTCGACATCGACGCGATCGTCGCCCTGGTGACCTCCGCCTATCGAGGCGACACCAGCCGCACAGGCTGGACCACCGAAGCTGACTTCCTGGATGGCGCGCGCATCGATCCGGAAGTGCTGCGCACCGACATTCTGCGCGACCGCAGCCTGGTGCTGCTGGTCGAACGGGACGGCCAGCTGCTGGCCTGCGCGCATATCGCCGACGAAGACGGCGCCGGCTATTTCGGCATGTTCTCGGTCAACCCGGGGTTGCAGGGCGGCGGCATCGGCAAGCAGCTGATGGAAGAAGCCGAACGCATCGTCGCCCATCAATGGAACCTGCCATTGATGCGCATGACCGTGATCGACATCCGCGCCGAGCTGATCGCGTTCTACGAGCGCCGTGGCTATCGCCGCACCGGCGTGACCAAGCCCTTCCCCTACGGCGACGAGCGCTTCGGCGTGCCGCTTCGCGACGACCTGCGCTTCGAGGTGCTGGAAAAACCGCTGGGGGCGCAGTTGTGAGCGAATCGGGCACCGAGAACTGGACCTTCGTATGCACCACCGGCGAGTTGCTGCCGGGCGAGCTGAAGACGATCTGGGACGAGGTCACCGACACGCCGATCGTGGTCTTCAACCGCGACGGGGATTTCTACGCGCTCGAGGACCGCTGCAGCCACGAGGACTACGAGCTCTCGCCCGGTGAATACGACCCGGCGGCCGGCACCATCGAGTGCCTGCTGCATGGCGCGCGCTTCGACATTCGCGACGGGCGGCCGTTGTGCGCCCCCGCCTACATGCCGGTGGCCAAGTTCCCGGTCAAGCTGGAACACGGCGGCGTCTGGACCCGCGACGATCGCTGAGACCAGAAAATCCAGCATAACCTGCTGAATTAAAAGAAATTCCAAGAAATCCCATCGCCCGCGCATCGCGCAAGGGGATCGCCTTCGGCTGTCCGCCTGCAGGGCAATGTCACGCAATGTAACGAAATGTATTGCAAATAATTCGCATTTGCGAGGAAATATGTCGGATGACCGCATGAAAGCGGCCAGAGGCAGCCAGCCTGTCTGGCCTAACGCTCCCGGTTTCTCCACACAGCCTCCCGATCCCCAGGACCGGGCCGGCTGGCCGCAACCGGAAGCCCTCCTTGAATCCGTACGTCACGATGACCCCCACGATCAAAAGCCGTAAGCACCCGCTCTCCCAGGCCTCTGCCCAGACGCTCACCGCCGCCGCATTGCTCGGCAGCCTGGGCCTGGCCTCCCCCGCATTCGCGGCCGAAACGCCTGTCGACCAGCCGACCACGCTGGACAAGGTCAGCGTCCAGGCTGATCGCACCAAGCGCTACCTGGTCGAGACCCCGTCCTCGCCGAAGTTCACCCAGGCGCTGATCGACACCCCGCAGACCATCAACGTGATCAGCAAGGACCTGTTCAATGAGCAGGGCGCCACCACCCTCACCGAGGCGCTGCGCAACAGCCCGGGCGTGGGCACGTTCTACGTCGGCGAGAACGGCAACACCACCACCGGCGATGCGATCTACATGCGCGGCTTCGACACCTCGAGCAGCATCTTCGTCGATGGCATCCGCGATCTCGGTTCGATCTCGCGCGACGTCTTCAATATCGAGCAGATCGAAGTCGAGAAGGGTCCCGCCGGCACCGACAACGGCCGCAGCGCACCCACCGGCGCGATCAACCTGATCACCAAGCAGCCGTTCACCACCGACGCGCTGAGCGCGTCGATCACCGGCGGCACCGACAACCAGCGCCGCGTCACCGCCGACTGGAACCAGACGCTCGGCGCGACCAGCGCATTGCGCGTGAACGTGGTCGGCCAGGACAGCGATGCGGTCGGCCGCGACCACGTCAACAACAAGCGCTGGGGCATCGCACCGACGCTGGCGTTCGGTCTGGACACCGATACCCGCTACTACTTCGACCTGCTGTACGTGAAGCAGGACAACGTGCCGGACGGCGGCGTGCCGACCATCGGCCTGCCTGGCTACCTCACACCGGACTCCAGCCGTGCGTGGCTGACCAATGCGGCCCGTGTGGATACCCAGAACTTCTACGGGACACGCTATGACCACGACGACGTCACCGCGAAGATGGCCACGTTCCGCTTCGAGCATGACTTCTCCGAGTCGGTCAAGCTGACCAATACCGCACGCTGGGGCCGCAACGATCAGGATTACCTGCTGTTCGCCTTCATGCCTAACTTGGCCAACCTGAAGACGCCGAACGTCAACGACCCGTCCACCTGGACGGTGGCGCGTACCCAGCCGACCTTCAAGGATCAGCAGTACACGATCATCACCGACCAGCTGAACCTGCGTGTGGACTTCGCCACCGGCGCGATCGTGCACAACCTCAGCACCGGCGTCGAGGCCACGCGCGAGGAACTGCAGAGCTGGGGCCGCAACATCGTCGATCGAGCCAACTGGATCGCCGCCAACCCGGCCAACCTGTACAACCCCGACTGGAACACCACGCCGCTGGTCAGCGCGCGCAACGGCGCGTACAGCAAGGGCACGACCACCACGTTCTCGGTCTACGCCTTCGATACGTTGAAGTTCGGCGACCGCTTCCTGGTCACCGGCGGCGTGCGTCTGGACCACTATAAGACCGACTTCAAGAGTCTGTCCTGCACTACTGCCACCACCACGGCGGCGCCCTGCACCATCGTGGTGAACCCGGACGCCGATGTTTCCGACACACTGTTCAACTGGAAGCTCGGCGCGGTCTACAAGGTGGCAGACAACGCCAGCCTGTACGCCAACTACGCGATCTCCCAGCAGCCCCCGGGCGGCAGTTCACTGGAGCTGAGTTCGGCGGTCAACAACGCCAACAACCCGATATACGATCCGCAGAAGGCTAAGACTGCTGAAATCGGCACCAAGTGGAACTTCCTGGATGACAACCTGTTCGTAACGCTGGCGCTGTTCCAGACCGACGTCACCAACGATATCCAGCAAGGCAACGACGGGGTGTATTACCAGACCGCCGAGAAGCGAGTGAAGGGTGTTGAACTGTCGGCGGTGGGCAAGCTCTCCGAGAACTGGTCGCTCTCCACCGGCTACACCAAGATGGATGCGAAGGTGGAGCAAGGCCCTAACGTCTCGCAGGACAAGAGCGCGGACCTGGCCTACACGCCGGACAGCGCCTTCACCGCCTGGACCACCTACACCCTGCCGTTCAAGCTGACGGTCGGCGGCGGCGTGCGCTACTCCGGCGAAATGAAGCGCGGCACCGACGGTGCGATCGGCACCCCGGCATTCGTCAAGTCGTACTCGGTATGGGACGCGGTCGCGACCTATCCGATCAACGACCACTTCGAGCTGCGTCTGAACGTCTACAACGTGTTCGACAAGGACTACGTGGCCGGCATCAACAAGAGCGGCTTCCGCTACTCGCCCGGCGCACCGCGCTCGGCACAGCTGACGGCCAACCTGAAGTTCTGATCCGCTGCGGGGCGCTTTCCGCAGCCCCCTGAAGCAGAAAGCACTTGTGGGAGGGACTCCGGGTGGCCCAGGGCCATCAGTCCCGACGGCTACCAGCTAAGCGTCGGGACTAAAGTCCCTCCCACACAGATGCGGCGCCGCTCGCATCATGATACGAACGGAGACCTTTTCCAGGAGCACGCCATGCTGCTGCACATCCCCGGAATCCTGACCACCGACGAGGTGGCCCATTTCCGCCAGGCACTCGACAGTGCCGACTGGACCGATGGGCGCGAAACCGTCGGCGCGCAAGGCGCGCAGGTCAAACGCAACCTGCAGTTGCCCGATGCTTCGCCGCTCAAACAGGAACTCGGTCAGGCAGTGCTGAAAGCACTCGCGCGCAGTCCGCTCTATTTCGCCGCGGCACTGCCGTTGCGCACGATTCCGCCGCGTTTCAACCGCTACGAGGGTGGTGGCGAATACGGTTTCCACGTCGACGGGGCGGTCATGACGCTCGCCGCCAGCGCGACCCAGCAGGCGATGACGCTACGTACCGACATTTCCTGCACCTTGTTCCTGTGCGAGCCGGAGGACTACGACGGCGGCGAGTTGATCATCAGCGACACCTACGGCGAGCACGAGGTCAAACTGCCGGCCGGCGACCTGATCCTGTATCCCTCCAGCAGCCTGCATCGGGTTACACCGGTGACGCGTGGCGCCCGGCTCGCGTCGTTCTTCTGGGTACAGAGCCTGGTGCGCGACGGCACGCGCCGACAGCAACTGCTCGAACTCGATACGGCGATCCAGACCTTGACCACCTCCGGCGCGGATCGTAATGCCCTGCTCAAGCTCACCAACCTCTATCACAACCTGTTGAGGGAGTGGTCGGAGACCTGATCGTGCGCGGTCAACCAACATCGCGCTGGTGCGTTGTGCATGAAACCCATTAATTGAGATCAATTCTCATTTCTGTAGAATGACCTCCTTTCCAGCCGACCGACCACCACCGTTGTCTACTCCGCCCGCCACCGACCTCGCCACGGCGCGCCAACGTCGTGGCTTCTGGCTGCGGACGCTGCACCAATGGCATTGGATCAGCTCGGCGATCTGCCTGATCGGCATGCTGGTATTCGCGGCGACCGGGCTGACCTTGAACCACGCTGCGCGCATCGAAGCCAAGCCGGTCGTGACCAACCGCAGCGCCACCCTGCCCGCGCCGCTGCTGCACGCACTCGGCGAGCGCGAGGACGGCAATGCACGGCTGCCCGATAGCGTCACGGCCTGGCTGGATCGCGAACTTTCGCTCTCGCTCGGCCGGCAGGCGGCGGAATGGTCCAGCGATGAAATCTACCTGTCGATGCCAAGCCCGGGCGCAGACGCGTGGCTCAGCATCGACCGCAGCAGCGGCGCGGTCGAATACGAAGCCACCAACCGCGGCTGGATCTCCTACTTCAACGACCTGCACAAGGGCCGCAATGCCGGGCCGGCGTGGAGCTGGTTCATCGACCTGTTCGCGGTCGCCTGCCTGGTGTTCTGCATCACCGGGCTGTTCCTGTTGCAGATGCACGCCCGCCAGCGCCGCATGACCTGGCCCTTGGTCGGCCTGGGACTGCTCGTCCCGCTGCTGATCGCCCTGCTCCTGATCCACTGAATCCAAGCCCGGAGAGATTCCATGCGCGCCACCGTTACCCTCACCATCGCCTTGAGCGGCCTGCTGACCATGCCGGCTTATGCGACCACGCTCGACGTCAATGTCGAGATTCCCAAGCTCAACGTCGCCGAATACCACCGCCCGTACGTGGCGATCTGGATCGAAGGCGCCGACCAGAAGGTCGCCGCCAATCTGGCGGTCTGGTACCAATCCAAGGACACCGCCGAAGGCCATGGCACCAAGTGGCTGCCCGACCTGCGCCAGTGGTGGCGCAAGAGCGGCCGCACGCTGCAGGTACCGGTCGATGGCGTGACCGGCCCGACTCGCCCGGCCGGCAAGCATGCGCTGTCGTTCACCGACCAGCAGCCGCAGCTGAAGAGCCTAGCGCCCGGCGAGTACACGCTGGTGGTCGAGACCGCACGCGAGGTCGGTGGACGCGAGCTGGTGAAGATCCCCTTCAGCTGGCCTGCCAAGACCACGCAGAACGGCAACGCCCAGGGCAACAGCGAGCTGGGCGCGGTGACGTTGGTCGCCAAGCCGTGAGTTCTTTCCCTCGATCCATCCTCACAGGAGTGTCCATGAAGCGTTCCCTCGTACTGGTCGCCGTGCTCGCCACGCTGCCGTTCTCCGCACTCGCCCACAAGGCGTGGCTGCTGCCGTCGCAGACCGTGATCGCCGGCGAGCAACCGTGGATCACCGTGGACGGCGCGGTCTCCAACGACCTGTTCTATTTCAACCACGTGCCGCTGCGCCTGGAAAACCTGGTGATCACCGCACCGGATGGCAGCCAGCAGCAGCCGGAAAACCCCGCCACCGGCCGCTATCGCAGCGTGTTCGACCTGCAGCTCAAGCAGACCGGCACCTACCGTCTTGCGATCATCAACAACGGCCTGTTCGCCAACTGGAAGGAAGACGGCAAGCCCAAGCGCTGGCGCGGCAATGAAGCGAGCTTCGCCACCGAGGTACCGAAGAACGCGCAGGATCTGCAGGTCTCGCAGTCGCTTGGCCGCGTGGAGACCTTCGTGACCAACGGCGCGCCGAACGACACCGCGCTCAAGCCGACCGGCAAGGGCATCGAGTTGATCCCGGTGACGCATCCCAACGACTTGTTCGCTGGCGAGCCGGCGCAGTTCAAGCTGCAGATCGATGGCAAGCCGGCCGCAGGTCTGGAAATCGAGATCGTCCGTGGCGGCACCCGCTATCGCAACGCGCAGGACGAGATCAAGGTGAAGACCGATGCGCAGGGCGCGTTCTCGGTGACCTGGCCGGAAGCGGGCATGTACTGGCTGGAAACCGGCACCGAGGACACCAAGACCACGGTGCCGCAGGCCAAGCAGCGTCGTCTGAGCTACGTGGTTACGTTGGAAGTGTTGCCGCAGTAACCCAACCGGCAGTAACCCAACCGCTAGCATCCCGTCATTCCCGCGAAAGCGGGAATCCATGGACGTTAAGCCGTCGAGAAACAAAGTCCATGGATTCCCGCTTTCGCGGGAATGACGGGCGATTTCAAGGCCCACGTACAAAAACGGACTTGTTCAGATCTGGCGCTGTTGAAGCCAAGACACCAGGTACCCGCCTTCGCGGGGACGACGACTCATCTCATCCCATCCTCCGATGCCCCACGCCTCCCTCGACATCGCCACGCTCGGCGGCCAGACCATGGGCACGACCTGGAGCGTCAAGCTGGTCGTCCCGCGCCACCACGACCTGCACCCGATCCATGCCGGCATCCAGCAGGCGTTGGACATGGTGGTGGCGCAGATGAGCACCTGGGAACCGGACTCCGACATCAGCCGCTACAACCGCGCCGAGGCCGGCAGCTGGCAGCGCCTGCCCGAGGGCTTCGCCGAGGTGATGCATGCCGCACTCGATGTCACCCAGGCCAGTGACGGCGCGTTCGATCCCAGCGTCGGGCCGATGGTCGCGCTGTGGGGTTTCGGCGCGCACGCCGGCGCGCAGCGCGTGCCGACGCCGCTCGACATCGACACCGCCCGCATCCGCAGCGGCTGGACCCGCCTGCAATGGCGCGCCGAAACCCGCGAACTGCTGCAACCCGGCAGCCTCGAACTGGACCTGTCCGGAATCGCCAAGGGCTACGGCGTGGATGTCGTGCAACGTCACCTGCGCGCACGCGGCATCGCCAGCGCGCTGGTGGAAGTCGGCGGCGAGTTGTTCGGCTATGGACACAAACCCGACGGACAACCGTGGCGCGTGCTGGTGGAATCGGCCCCCGAAGAAGACGACGCATCCGGCCTGCCGCCGCGCGTGCTCGCACTCGACGGGTTGGCGGTAGCGACCTCAGGCGATCGCTGGCACCGCTTCGATGCCGATGACGGGCAACGCTACTCGCACACCTTCGATCCACGCCTGGGGCGGCCGGTCGAACGCGCTGCCGCGGCGGTCACCGTGATCGCCGATGACGCCACCCACGCCGATGCCTGGGCGACCGCCTTCACCGTGCTCGGCCCCGATCAAGGCATTGCCCTGGCCGACGCGCAGGGACTCGCTGTGCGTTTCCTCGCCCGCACGGCGGATGGCGTGGCCGAGCACATGAGCCAGGCCTTCGTGCGCCATCTCGAAGTACGCGCATGAGCGACACCGCCTCGCGCAGCGTCGCCGGCAACCTCACCGCATTCGCACTGCTGGCGTTGATCGCCACCGCGCTGCTGCGTCTGCACGGTGGCGACTGGTGGATCGCACCACCACTGCCCGAGCGCTGGTGGCTGGCAGGCGCGGCCCTGCTCGCTTACCTCGCCGGATGCGGCTGGATCGGATGGCGCTCGCGCAGCCCTCAGAACAACAGCAACGACCGCGCAGGCTTTCTGGTCATCTGGGCCAGCCAGACCGGCTTCGCGCGCGAGCTGGCCGAACACAGTGTGGAAGCGCTGGTCAACGTGGGCGAACCGGCCATCGCACTGCCGCTCGACCAGCTCGACGCCACGCGCCTGGCCTCAGGCCAACGCATCCTGTTCATCGTCAGCACCACCGGCGAGGGCGATCCGCCCGACCACGCGCTGCCGTTCCTGCGCAACGTGATGAAGCTGGACGCGTCGCTGTCGTCACTGCACTACGCAGTGCTGGCGCTGGGCGATCGCAGCTACGGCAACTTCTGCGCGTTCGGCCATCAGCTCGAACAATGGCTGCAGCATCGCGGTGCGCATGCGCTGTTCGACCGGATCGACGTGGACAGCGCCGCCCCCGAGGCCTTGCGCCAATGGCAATCGCTGCTGGCCCAGCTCGGCAACCAGCCTTCGACGCTGCCGGACTGGGAAAGGCCCCGCTATGGCCCGTGGCGGTTGCAGCAACGGAACTTGCTCAACGCCGGCAGCGCCGGGGGTGAGGTCTACCGTCTCGCCCTGGTGCCTGCGCAAGGACCGCTGCCGGACTGGAAAGCCGGCGACATCGCCGAGATCGGCCCTCGCCATGCCGTCGCCGAGGTGGAGACCTGGTTGCAGACGCACGCGCTGGACGGCACACAGGTGATCGACGACCGACCGCTGCGCGAGTGGCTGCGTGATTCGCGCCTGCCGACGCCCGCCGGTCATATCGATCCCACGACGCTGGTGCGCAGCCTGCAACCGCTCCCGCACCGCGAGTACTCGATCGCCTCGATCCCGGCAGAAGGCCAACTCGAACTTTTGCTACGCCTGCATACCGACGCGCAAGGCCATCCCGGACTGGGCAGCGGCTGGCTGTGCCGTCATGCCCAAGCCAACGAGGACATCGCGCTGCGCATCCGCAGCAATCCGAATTTCCATGGCCCGGCGCCGTCGCTGCCGATGATCCTGATCGGCAACGGCACCGGCATCGCCGGCTTGCGCGCGCACCTGGGCGAACGCGTTGCCGCCGGCGCGCGACGCAACTGGCTGCTGTTCGGCGAGCGCAATGCCGCCTTCGACCTGCACTTCGCCCAGGACCTGCATGACTGGCAGCACGATGGCTGGCTGGAGCGCCTCGACACGGTGTTCTCGCGCGATGACGCAGGCACCGCGCGTTACGTGCAGCACCGGCTGCGCGAGGCCGCCGATACGTTGCGCGAATGGGTCGTCGATGGCGCCGCGATCTACATCTGCGGCAGCCTGCGGGGCATGGCGCCGGAGCTGGACCAGGCGCTGGATGACATCCTCGGCGCGCCCACCCGCGAACAACTGTCGCTGCAGGGCCGTTACCGGCGCGATGTCTACTGAGCGACCGCCGTCAGGCCGCGAAATCGAACAACGCGGTCGTAGTGATGTTGAGACTGGCAATGCTCTGGTACTGCCCCAGCGCGAACTGCACGAACGGCTCTGCCCGCTGCCCATTCGACAGCGCATCATCGGATGGCACTGACTGGGCATCCTGCAGCGACTGCATGCCGAACGTCCCGAAGCGGTCAGTATCACTCTGCGACATCAACGCCGACAGCTGGCCGCCATAGTTGAAGAACCGCACGTTCGAGGCATCGCCGTCGATTGCGCCATTCCCATCGCCATCCAGCAACGACGTCACGCTCTGCTCATCGTCCTGCGGTGACTGCAACCCATGACCGAACTCGCCGTCGCCGGAACTGTCGTCATCACTCTGGCCCATCATCTCGAGCAGGCCTTCCACATCGATGTCCGCGGACGGTTCCTCGGCGCTGGCCGGTATCGCCTTGGAATGCTCACTCGTCGCGGGGGTGCCCTCGTCCTCATCGCCCTCAAGCGCGCCGAGCATCTGCGCCATCGGACTGGGCTGCTCCGACGCCCCGCTCTGCTGAACACTGCGCGCACTCATCATCGCGTACGCGGTGTACGCAGAGCCGGCGCCGATGCTCAGACTGCTCATAACGGAGATCCCCTGCCCGATGCGAGGCACACCGGGTTTGACTCATGCAGTCTCCATCGGGGAGTTGCCAGCCGGATGCGAGCGCATGTCAGGCGTGGCAAAGACCGTCAGGCCGGCGAGACCCGGATCGCCAACAGCTCGCCGCCGCCGTCGATCGCATGGCGCCGGCGCGTGCCGGCTCCCAGCCACGCCGTATCGCCCGCGGCCATGTCCGGCAGACCACTTTCTGCATCGAAACCGGCATGTCCGCCAAGCAGGTGGACGACCCAGGCCACCTCCGACTCGGTGAAAAACAGCATCGGCCCGACCAGTGGACGATGCAGCAGTTCCACGCGCAGCGCACCGCGTCGCCACATCACGTTGAAGTCGTGGGTAATGCCGTCGAGCAGTTCGCCGGTCACGCCCGCCTCGCCCGCGAACCGGGCACGTTGGTAGGGCGGCAACAACGTATCGACACGTCCATCGTCAAAGCGCAGGCGCAGGCCATTGCCCTGCAACAACACCAGCTCGCGATCGATACCGGGAAAAGCGGAGAACGCCGCATCGCACTCGATCTCGGCGATCGACAACCGCAGTAGCCAGTCGTCCCCGTCTGGCAGGCGCAGGATCTCGCGCGTCCAGCCCTGGCCATTGCGCCAGCGCTCCCGTCGGTAATCCACAGCAGAAATCACGCGGGACGGGGCGTTCAAGTCATGCAGGACAGACATCGCGTCATTGTGCCTTCCCCGCTCGACGGCTGCGAGTCCGGACTACGTCCACCGGACTGCTGACCTGACATCACACGTCCCCCGCATGAAGCGCGATCTGGAAGCCCAGGCCACATCCGGGTGGCCGTTGCACAGCCCCGCGCGGCTGCATCGCCCTCGTATCCACGTGGGGAGACAGTACCTGCAAGGACCGACCAAAAAAATCGCCCGGCTGCACGTCAATGTGCAACACCGGGCGATATCTACGTCCTTGTCGGCTTCCAGCCTTCCCCTAGACTTCCTGCCCAGATAGGTTGCGGCCACGCGTCCTGCGTCGAACCGTATTGCTGATGTCCATTCCCCTCAACGTCTTTGCACCGGCTTCACAGCCGCCGCCTTGGCAGCCTTCGCTGCAGGAGCCGTCCCGACTCCCACCTCGATCAGGTCTCGATTCCGTTCGACCGTCTTGAGTCCGATTCCCTTGACCAGCGCCAGTTCCTCGACGCTTTTGAAGGGACCGTTGGCCTGGCGATGCTCGACGATGGCCTGCGCCTTGGCGGGCCCGACGTTCACCAGCACCCTGTCCAGATCGGCGGCATTCGCCGTGTTGATGTTGACCTTCTCGGCCGCATGGGCCGTGACGGATAACAGCAACGCCAGAAACAGAGACTGCAGGACTACGGCAAAAGACTTCATGGCAACGCTCCTTGTGGCTTGGGATGGGTCCTTGCCGGCATTCCTGCCGGCCCAGAAAGTGTCCCGCGCCACATGGGACAAAGCCTATCGTCGACCCACCGTTCACACAGCCGGTAAACCGCGCGCGGTCTTGTAGGGAAATTCCTACAAAGGCGGCAAGGGTAGAATTGGTGGCCTCGTCATGTATTCGGAGTCTTCGATGGATAGCCGCAAGATCGACCAGTACGTCAGCGACAAATGGGACCAGGACATCGTCCCGCAGCTGGTCGATTACATCCGTATCCCCAACAAGTCGCCGATGTTCGACACCCATTGGGTCGCCAATGGCTACATGGACCAAGCCGTGACGCTGATGGAGGACTGGGCCCGGGCGCAGAAGATCGCCGGCCTGCAGGTCGAAGTAGTCCGCCTGGAAGGCCGTACGCCGTTGATCCTGCTGGAAATCCCGGCCAGCGGCCCGGAAACCGGCGATGACACCGTGCTGCTCTACGGCCACCTCGACAAGCAGCCGGAGATGACCGGCTGGGACGAGGACCTCGGCCCGTGGAAGCCGGTACTGCGCGGCGACAAGCTGTATGGCCGTGGCGGTGCCGACGACGGCTACGCGATCTTCGGCTCGCTGGCATCGATCATGGCGCTGCAGGAGCAGGGCCTGCCGCATGCGCGCTGCGTGATCCTGATCGAGGCCTGCGAGGAATCCGGCTCCTACGACCTGCCCGCCTACGTCGACCATCTGGCCGATCGGATCGGCAAGCCGTCGCTGGTGGTGTGCCTGGATTCGGGCTGCGCCAACTACGACCAGCTGTGGTGCACGACCTCGCTGCGCGGCCTGACCGGCGGCAACCTGACCGTCAAGGTGCTGGAGGAAGGCGTGCATTCCGGCGATGCCTCCGGCGTGGTGCCGTCGAGCTTCCGCCTGCTGCGCCAGCTGCTGTCGCGGATCGAGGACGAGAAGACCGGCCGCATCCTGCTCGACGACCTGCACGTGGAAGTGCCGGCCGAGCGGCTGGAACAGGCCAGGCGCGCCGCCGAGGTGGTCGATACCGCGATCTTCGACAAGTTCCCGCTGGTGGAAGGCCTGAAGCCGATGAGCGAGGACCTGACCGAGCTGGTGCTCAACCGCACCTGGCGCCCGGCGCTGTCGGTAACCGGTGTTGGCGGTATCCCGCCACTGGAATCGGCCGGCAATGTGCTGCGTCCGTTTACCTCGGTAAAGCTGTCGCTGCGCCTGCCCCCGACCGCCGATGGCAAGCGCAGTGGTGAACTGTTGAAGGAAGCGCTGCTGCGCGACCCGCCCAACGGCGCGCAGGTCACGCTGGAACTGGAGAAGGCTTCGACCGGCTGGAACGCACCGGCCATGGCACCTTGGCTGGCGCAGGCGATCGATGCGGCCAGCCAGGCGTTCTTCGGCAAGCCGGCGATGTACATGGGTGAAGGCGGCTCGATCCCGTTCATGGGCATGCTCGGCGAGAAATTCCCCGGCGCCCAGTTCATGATCACCGGCGTGCTCGGCCCGCATTCGAACGCGCATGGCCCGAACGAGTTCCTGCATATCCCGATGGGCAAGCGCGTCACTGCCTGTGTGTCCAAGGTGATCGCCGAGCACCATGCGGCCAGCCTGCGCGGGGAGACCAGCGGCTCGCCGGTGGCTGCCGACAGCGGCAGCCGTCATGGTGACCACGGCTGCTGCTGAATCGGGAATCGGGAAAGCCTTTTCGATCTCGATTCCCTGTAACCGGCTGTGGAGCTTTTCGCTTAGGTTTTTTTGTGGGAGGGGCTTCAGCCCCGACAGTGGGCTGGTACAGGCTGTCGGGACTGAAGTCCCTCCCACAACAGCAAGCTTCCCGAAGCAAGCTCTTGCCAATCTCGAATCCTTGCTTCAAAACCCAAGCCGAGCCCCGGAGCATCCCCAGATGCTAGTCTGCGCTGCGTTTCCCACCGGAGTGCCCCTATGAGCGGACTGTTCGGAAGCGGTAGCTGGCTCTACATCATCCTGGTCGGCTTCGTGGTCGGCCTGCTTGCGCGTTTCTTCATGCCGGGCAACAACCGCATGGGTTGCCTGCTGACGATCGTGCTCGGTATCGGCGGTGCGGTGGTGGCCGGGTGGTTCGGCCGCTACATGGGCTGGTACGTCGCCGGCGAGCCGGCCGGGTTCCTCGCTGCGCTGCTCGGTGCGGTGGCGATCCTCGTGCTGCTGCGATTGTTCACCCGCAAGTCCTGAGCACGCCCCCCTTCCCGTTTCCTCGAGGGCGGACGCCCGTAGCGCCCGCCCCGTTTTCCTGTATGCGATGACGCAAGCCACTGACAGCAATACCCTCCGCGAACCGCAGCGCCTGCGCTGGGCGCGGCAAGCCCTCGACGATGCCGCAGCGCGTCTGGTCCGAGCCTCGGTCGACGCCGGCTTCCGCAGCTACTGGCGCAGCGAGGGCCACGGCCCGTCGCGGATCGTGATGGATTCCCCACCCGGGCTTGAAGACGTGCGCCCCTGGCTGCGTATGCGACAGATGCTGGCAGACGGCGGCGTACGCGTGCCGCAGGTATTGGCGCAGGATGTCGAACTCGGATTCCTGCTGCTGGAAGACCTCGGCGGCCCCACCCTGGCGCAGGTACTCGACGATTCGAATGCCGATGCACTGCTAGACGCAGCGATCAGCCAATTGCTCGCATTGCAGAAGATCACGCCGCCGGACGATATCGGCCAGTTCGGCGAGGCGCTGCTGCAACGCGACGCGGGATTGTTCGAAGAATGGTTCCTCGGCCGCCATCTGGGCATCACGCTGGACTGCGGCGAAGCCGAGCAACTGCAACTCGTGCAGCGCCGGCTGATGGACAACGCGCTGGCGCAGCCACGCGTGCTGGTGCATCGCGACTTCATGCCGCGCAATCTGATGCCGGTCGCGGATGGGCCGGCGGTGCTGGATTTCCAGGACTGCGTGCTCGGACCGGTTGCCTATGACCCGGTCAGCCTGTTCAAGGACACCTCGGTGAGCTGGCCGCTGGCGCGGGTCGATGGCTGGCTGGCGCGCTACCACGCCCGCGCCGTCGAATCCGGCATCCCGGTGCCCGCCGACCGCGAACAATTCCTGCGCGATGCGGACTGGATGGGCGTGCAGCGTCATCTGAAGAACCTGGGCATCTTCTCGCGCCTGAACTACCGCGACGGCAAGGACTGGTACCTGCGCAACGTACCGCGCTTCATCACCTACCTCGATGAGGTGCTGCCGCGTCATCCGCAACTGCAGCCGCTGCAGCAGTTGCTCGATACACGCATTCGACCGGCGCTGGCTGCGCGCGAAGCCCAGGCCGGCGCATGAAGGCGCTGATCTTCGCCGCAGGCCTGGGCGAGCGCATGCGACCGCTCACTGACCACACGCCCAAGCCGCTGCTGGTGGCCGGCGGCGAACCACTGATCGTCTGGCACCTGCGCCGGCTGGCCGCGCTCGGCGTTCGCGATGTCGTGATCAATACCTCGTGGCTGGCCGAGCAGTTTCCGCAGACGCTTGGCGACGGCAGCCGCTTTGGCGTGCAGTTGCATTACTCGTTCGAAGGACCGGTACCGCTGGAAACCGGCGGCGGCATGCTGCACGCCCTACCGCTGCTGGACGATGCGCCGTTCATCGCGATCAATGGCGATATCTGGAGCGATTTCGACTTCGCGCGGCTACCGCAGTCACTGCAGGGCGAGGCGCATCTGGTGCTGGTCGACAACCCGGCTCACCATCCAGCAGGCGATTTCCAGTTACTGGACGACGGACAGCTGCGTGATCGCGAAACCGGGCAACCCGCGCTGACCTTCGCCGGGATCGGTGTGTACCGACCGGCGCTGCTGGCCGGCTGGCGTGAAGTGATCGGCTCGGCCACGGGCGCCGAAGAAACACCACCACGCTTCAAGCTGGCACCGTTGCTGCGCGCCGCGATGCAGGCCGGAAAGGTTACCGGCGAACATCACCGTGGGCGCTGGACCGACGTGGGCACGCCGGAGCGGCTGCACCAGCTCGACACATGGCTGCAGTCACAGCCCTCGTAGGAGCGGCTTCAGCCGCGATGGGGCTTTGCCTGGAAACCCTGTCGGGGCTAAAGCCCCTCCCACAGAAAATCGGAAATGCCCCATCGCGGCTGAAGCCGCTCCTACGGGACTTTTGATTCGCCCAGCACCCGGCGCAGGAACGGCACGGTGACACGCCGTTTGGCCGCGAGTGACTCGCGATCGAGCCGGTCAAGCAGCGTCACCAGCGTCGCCAGCTCGCGATCGCTGTGGACCAGCAGCCAGTCGATCGCCGCATCCTCCAGCACCAGTCCGCGTCGCTGCGCACGATCGCGCAGCACTGCGGCGCGGCCGGCATCGTCCAGCGCCGACAGGTTGATCCGCGTGCATTGCGACAGCCGCGAACGCAGATCCGGCAACACCAGCGCCAATGCATCGGGGGCGGACTGCGCGGTATAGAGCAGCGTCACGCCAGCCGCGCGCGCACGGTTGTGGAAGTCGAACAGCGCCACCTCGTCGTCGCGATTGCCGGCGATGCGCTCCAGACCATCGAGCGCGATCACGTCGCGGCCTTCCAGTGCCTCCAGTGCCTCGCGCAACCGGCCTGCCGCTGCCAGCAACGGCAGGTAGGCCGCGGAGCGACCGGCCTGCTCGGCGGCGGCACACAACGACAACGCCAGATGGGTCTTGCCACTGCCGGCCGGGCCGACGAGATACAGCCACTCGCCCACCGTGCCGGCGGCCATCGCCTGCAGGTGTTCGATGACCCCTTCCGGAGCGGCGACATAGCTTTCGAAACGCTGGTCCGGCGGATAACGCAGGGCCAGCGGCAACTGCGGAACGCTCACGTCGGATTGCCGTCCTTCGGCAGCTCGATCACCACGTGCTTGTCGACGTGGGTATCCAGCAGGATCGTCGACGGGTCGCCCGCGTACAGCTCACTGTGGCGATAGCGGTCATGCGCATAGCGCAGCAGCACGTTGGCCACCGCCGCCACCGGCAGCGCCAGCAGCATGCCAAGGAAGCCGAACAACTGGCCGCCTGCCATCACCGCGAAGATCACCGCCACCGGATGCAGGCCGATCTTGTCGCCGACGATGCGCGGCGTCAGCACGTAGCTCTCCAACAGCTGGCCGACCGTGAACGTCACCGCCAGCCCGACCATCAGCTTCAGGTCGAAGCCCTGCGCCTGCACCAGCGCCGCCAGCACTGCCAGCACCACGCCGGTGGTCGCGCCGAGGTACGGAATGAAACTGATCAGACCCGCCACCAGGCCGATCAACAGGCCCAGGTTGAGGCCACTGATCGACAACCCGCCGGCGTAGATCACGCCGAGCGCCAGCATCACCAGGAACTGGCCGCGGATGAACGCGCCCAGCACTTCGTTGGACTCCTGCGCCAGGCTGCTGACCGTGCCGATGTACTTGCGCGGGATGACCGCCGCCACACGCTCGACCAGCGTGTCCCAGTCGCGCAGGAAGTAGAACGTCAGGATCGGCAGCAGCGCGATGTTGAGCACCCAGGCGACCATCGCGAAGCCCGAGCGCGACAGGTAGCCGAAGAAGGTCTTGGCGACCCCGCCGGCCTGCTGCCAGTGCGCGCGGATCCACTCGATCAGGCGTTCCGGATCGAGCCAGCTCATCAGCTCCTGCCCGGTCTTCTGCTCGATCCACGGCACCGCGGTGCCGATCACCCAGTCGCGCATCTGCGGCAAGGCGTTGATCAGGGTGACGATCTGCCGCTCGATCATCGGCACCAGGATCATCAGCGCCACCACCACCAGCAGCAGCATCAACACGAACACCAGCACCACTGCGGTGTTGCGCGAACGTCCGGTGCGCTCGACGCGGTCGACCAGCGGATCGCCCAGCCAGCCCAGCAGCAACGCCAGCACGAACGGCGTCAGCACCGGCGCCAGCAGCCAGATGATCCAGAACACGCCCACGCCCAGCGCGGCCCATTTCAACGTACGCAGGAACTGGGCGATTTCAGCCTCGGGGGTCAGGTTCATTTGAGGCGGTACTCGGCGCGCTCGCCGTCGAGGATCACCGGGCCGTCGGTCGGTGCCGACACCGGCACCACCGGGCTATCGTCGCCGAGCATGCGGTTGAGGCCGGAGATGCCGGTCAGCAGTTCCAGATCGACCTCGAGCCGGTCGCCGGAAGCCTTGACCGGACGGATGCTGCGCACCACCGACACGCCCTGCAGCGCGGCGGACACGCGCAGGTAGTCGTCGGCACTGCGAATACCGGTGAACACGGCGCGGTAGATGCCGGGCGTGCCGGTCTCCACGCGCTTGGCGTAGCGCTTGACCAGCGCATCGGCGGCACCGTCGGCGCCAGCGGACATCGCCCGGCGCGCGTCACCGTCATTGGTGGACCAGGTCGAGAGCACCTTGCCGTCATCGACGAACGCCCAGTCCGCGGTCCAGCCACTGCCGGCGCGATACAGCTTGCCGATCAGCTGCATCGGCGGGCTGTAGCGGGCCGAGGCGCGCGCCACCGCGGCGGTGTCCTGGCGCCAGATCGCCCCGACCAGCGCCTGCTCGGCGGCACCGCCGGTCGGCAGACCGAGCCGGTAGCCGCGCTCGATCGCCCGATCCAGCACGCTGCGCGCGGCATTGGCCTGCTGCAGGCCGACCAGACGCGGACCACTGCCGTCGTCGATCGCCAGCCACAGCACCGGCTTGGGTCGCGGCTGCGGCCACACCGGCAGGCCGAGCGCGGCGATCAGACCATCCACATCGGCCTGACGGAAACGCGCCACCAGTGTGGTCTTGAAGGTCGGTGCCCCGCTCGCGGAGGTGCCTTGGTCCTGGCGGTAGTCGTAACTCTCGACGTAGCCACTGGCGCCGCGCAGCGCCTGCGGCACGCCGGGGCTGGCCATCACGTTGCGGTCGCCGGAGAGCTTGCCCAGCACCGCCCCCAGCGCACGCGCCAGCCCACCGGGCCGGTCGGACTCAGCCTGGCTGTTGACCGGGACTTCCGCCTCGTAGGCGCCCTGCGCCTTGGCCACGTCGCCTTCGGTACGCAGATCGGTCTGGGCCAAGGCCGGCGCCACCGGCAGCACGGCCGCCAGGGCGAGTAGAACAAGCAAACTACGGCGCATTGAGAATTCCATGGCTCGACGTATCCGGGGGAATTGTTGCCCGAATGCGGGCCGGGCGCCAACGTGGCTGCTAAAATCGCGCACTTTCCGCCGAGCCGCCGCCCGTGACCAGCCCATCCCACACCGCTCCCACGCCCCTGACCTACCGCGAAGCGGGTGTCGACATCGATGCCGGCAACGCCCTGGTGGAGCGCATCAAGCCGCTGGTCAAGCGCAGCTTCCGGCCGGAGGTGATGGGCGGACTGGGCGGATTCGGCGCGCTGTTCGACCTGTCGGGCAAGTACCGCGAGCCGGTGCTGGTGTCCGGCACCGATGGCGTCGGTACCAAGCTGAAGCTGGCCCAGCAGCTGAACCGCCACGACACGATCGGCATCGATCTGGTCGCCATGTGCGTCAACGACGTGCTGGTGCAGGGTGCCGAGCCGCTGTTCTTCCTGGATTACTTCGCCACCGGCAAGCTCGACGTGGACACCGCCGCGGCGGTGGTCGGCGGCATCGCGCGCGGCTGCGAGCTGAGCGGCTGCGCCCTGATCGGTGGCGAGACCGCCGAAATGCCGGACATGTATCCGCCGGGTGAGTACGACCTGGCCGGTTTCTGCGTGGCGGCGGTGGAGAAATCCGAACTGCTGGACGGCGCCAAGGTCCGCGCCGGCGACGTGTTGATCGGTATCGCCTCCTCCGGCCCGCATTCCAACGGCTATTCGCTGGTGCGGCGGATCTACGAGCGTGCCGGCTCCCCGGCCGACCTGGACATCGGCGGCGTCAAGCTGATCGACGCGCTGATGGCGCCGACCGCGCTGTACGTCAAGCCGGTGCTGGCGCTGCTGAAGTCGCACGGCGAGGCGATCCACGCGATGGCCCACGTCACCGGTGGCGGCCTGACCGAAAACATCATCCGGGTGATCCCCGAGGGCCTGGGCCTGGACATCGACGCCAGCCGCTGGCCGTTGCCGCCGGTGTTCCAGTGGCTGCAGCGCGAGGGCGCAGTGGCCGACGAGGAGATGTGGCGCACCTTCAACTGCGGCATCGGCTTCGTGCTGGTGGCCGACCCGAGCCAGGTCGCGGCGCTGGAGCAGGCGCTGGATGGCCAGGGTCTGGCGCACTGGCAGATCGGCCAGGTGGTCACGGTCGACGCCGGCGAACGCGTGCGCATCGGCTGAACCGCGAGCCCCCTATGGAAACCGCCATGCCAGTCCCTCCACTGCCGGCTACGCCGGAGGACATACAGCAGCTCAAGCTGCTCTCGGTGTTCCATTACGTGATCGCCGGCGTCACCGCCCTGTTCTCGCTGTTCCCGCTGATCCACCTGTTCATGGGCCTGGCGATCGTCACGGGCCGCATGCCGATGGAGACTCATGGCGCGCAAGCCCAGTCCTTGGATCCACAGTGGCTCGGCTGGTTCTTCGTGGGTTTCGCGGCCCTGTTCATCTGCGCCGGCATGACGCTGGCGGTGTTCATGGCCTATGCCGGACGCTGCATTGCGCAGCGTCGGCGTCACCTGCTGTGCCTGATCGTGGCCGGTATCTCCTGCTCGCTCATGCCGTTCGGCACGGTGCTCGGCGTGTTCACGCTGGTGGTGCTGCTGCGCCCGCAGGTGAAGGGCCTGTTCACCACGATGACGCCTGCGTCCTGATCCGTGACGGCACCGGGACAGGACAACGCCGACCGCATGAGCACGCGTATCGCAGTACTGGCCTCCGGCCGTGGCAGCAATCTGCAGGCCATCCTCGATGCCATCGACGATGGCCGGCTGGCAGCCCGGGTGGTCGGGGTGTTTTCCGATCGACCCGGCGCGCTTGCACTGGACAAGGTGGCCGAGCCGCTGCGCTGGTCGGCCACGCCCAAGGATTTCCCGAGCCGCGAGGCCTTCGACAGCGCACTCGGCGATGCGATCGCGGCCAGCCGGCCGGACTGGATCGTCTGCGCCGGCTACATGCGCATCCTCGGCGAAGCGCTGGTGCGCCGTTTCGCCGGCCGCATGGTCAACATCCATCCCTCGCTGCTGCCCAAGCATCGCGGCCTGCACACCCACGCGCGCGCGCTGGAAGCCGGCGATGCCGAACATGGCGCCAGCGTGCATTTCGTGGTCCCGGAACTGGATGCCGGCCCGGTGATCGCGCAGGCAGTGCTGCCGATCCTGCCCGGCGACAGCGCCGACACCCTCGCCGCGCGCGTGCTGGAACGCGAGCATCCGCTGCTGATCGCCAGCCTGGCCTTGCTGGCGGAAGGCCGCCTGAATGAACGCGAGGGAACCCTGCACCTGGACGGTCAGGGCTTGTTTACGCCGCTGCGCCTAGATTCGGCAGGCCATCTTTCGCGCTGAATACGGACACATCCTCGTGACCCGACTTCAGGCATCCTGATGTCTGGCCTCCTCCGTACCGGTCACCACTGTCGCCATGCCCTCCTTCCGTTCGACGCTGCTGTTGGTCTCCCTGCTGTTGCCGATAGCAATCGGCAGTGCGCAGGAGCCGCCGCCCGCCCCATCCGCGCCTGGCCAGCTGCCCGCACCGGAATGGACGCCGCCGGCGCTGGAGCCCTTCGTCGCGACCTACCAGGCCTTCTACAAGGGCAAGGAAGCCGGCGATGCGACCATGCAGGTCACCCATACCAGCGGTGACGAGTGGCGCGTGGACATGAGCCTGCGTGGGCGCAAGGGCTTTGCCAGCGTGCTGGGCCTGAACATCGAGCAGAGCACGGTGTTCCAGAACACCGGCAACGTCTATGTGCCGCTGACCCAGAGCACGGTCAGGAAGGCGCTGTTCTTCGGCAAGAAGGTCACCGGCGTCTACGACTGGAAGAACGGCACCGTGCAGTGGGACGGCGACCTGAAGAAGGAACGTCGCCAGCCGATCACGCTCAATCCCGGCGACCAGAGCGCATTGCTGCTGAACCTGTCGCTGATGCGCGACGCACTGCCGGGCAAGACGTTGAGCTATCGCTACGTCGACCTGGGCCGGGTCAAGCAGTACGACTACAAGGCCGCCGATGCCACCGAGAACGTACAGGTCGGCGATCTCAGCTACGACGCATTGCGCATCCAGCGCATCAACAGCGGCGACAACGAAACCATCCTCTGGATCGCCAACGGCGTGCCAACCCCGGTGCGCATCCTGCAACGCGACAAAGGCGAGGACCAGATCGACCTGCGCCTGATCGAATATCAAGGAGTCTGACCCGATATGAACAGCCTCAAGCGTCCCCTCACCCTTATTGCCGCCGCCGGACTGGCGCTGGCGAGCCTGCCCGCGCTGGCGATCCAGCCGTTCCAGGCCAACTACCTGGCCAACTACATGGGCATGCAGGCCAACGGCACCATGACCGTGGCGGCCACCGGCAACAACCAATGGCGCTATACGCTGACGATCCAGAACCAGCTCGCCAACCTCAGCCAGAACACGGTATTCGACGAGCAGAACGGCCAGTTGCGCCCGCTGAGCAGCAACGACACATCCGCACTGCTGGTGAAGAAGCGCAACGTGCAGGCCAACTACGACTGGAACAGCCACCAGGCCACCTGGACCGGCGACATCAAGCCGGATCGGCGTGGCCCGGTCGCACTGCAGGCCGGCGACATGGATGCCCTGCTGATCAACCTGGCGATCGTGCGCGACCTGGCCGCCGGCAAGCCGCTCAACTACCGCATGGTCGACGAAGGGCGCATCAAGCCGATGAACTACAAGGTCGTGGGCAAGGAGAACATCACCGTCAACGGCAAGTCGCAGCAGGCGACCAAGGTTTCGCGCACCGACGGCGACAAGGAACTGATTGCCTGGATCGTGCCCGACCTGCCGGTGCCGGCACGACTGCTGCAGCGGGACAAGGGCCAGGACTCGCTGGATCTGACTATCCAGTCGCTGCGCTGAGGCGCGCGCCGAATCAGCAGAATCGAGCCACCTCAAAACCATGATGCTTGAAGGGTGGAACCGCTAAGCGGACTTTGTTCCACCGCATTCCGAATAGGAGAGGACCGTAAAACGGCCCTCTCCTTTTTTTATTTACTTCATTGCCAACGTAACCTGGACTTGCTGATTAGCAGCGGGTGAATACTTGTAATCGGGCCGATCCTCAGGTGATCTGTAGCGAATAGCAGCTGAGGCTCCTTCTTCGGCGCATATAACCTGACAAGACTCATCAAGCCCCTGACAGTACGTACTACTTGTTCCATATGCTGCGTAGCAGGCTACAACTGCCTTGTCGCAGCCATCGCACATTGGCGTATTGCTCGCAGCCAACACCGGCACAGCCATCACGGTCAAACAAGCGAACAAGGACATTCGGGCAACGGTAGCCATATTAAATCCCCTATGCGCCTCCGAATGAGGCACACCCGATGCTATGCAGTCTTTTTGCATTCCCCTTGCCAGTTCGCATCACATAAAAAGAAAGCGGCCCCGAAGGACCGCTTTCGACAACAAACGCTAGCGTGGACTTCTTACCACTCGTACATCACTTGCACACTTGCGGTCAGCGGATCGGTGTAGTACTGACCCAGCTTGTAGGTCTCGTAGTACGTCGTTGTACCGGTCGAATTGACCTTCTCGTATGTCTGATAGACCTGCAACGGTTTGATGTTGTTGAACAGGTTCAGTACCGTCAGCTGCGCAGTCAGACCCTTGATCGCTTGCGGCTTGTAGACCAGGTTCGGACTGAACGTGAAGGTCCAAGGCGTCCGGCCCGAGGTGCCCTGCTGGCTGACCTCGCCGTTGCAGTAATGCCAGGCACTGGTGTAGCCGTACTCCGTGTCCGCCGTACCATAACCACCGCCGTAGCAGCTGATCGGCGCGCCTGACTGGATCGCCACGTTCAAACCCACCTGCCATTCCGGGGTGAACTTGTAGCCGCCGTACAGCTTGATCTGATGACGACGATCGTTGGCCAAGTAGCCATACGAGCCCTTCATGATCTCGGCGAAGTCGAAGTCGGAGGTCGTGCCGGTGTCGGACTGGCCGTTGTTCGACTTCACCAGGCCCTCGTAGTTGCCCTGGCTCTTGGACCAGGTGTACGAGAAGTTGCCGTACCACTTGTCGGTGCCCTTCTCGCCACTCAGCGTCACCGCCTTGTAGGTGCGGCGGGCCTTCGGACCCAGCGAGCTGGCCGACATCGTGATGGTCTCTGCCGTGCCATCACCGTTGACGTCGGTGGTGATGGTCGAGCTGCTGCCCGGGTTGTACAGCCAGCAACCGGCGATACCGCTCGGCGTGGTCCACTGGTCTTCCCAACTGGACACGTCGTAGCCGGCCGCCGAAGCCGCGTTGTACAGCGCCGAGGCCGAGCAGGTGTCGTCGATCGCGTTGTGGATCTTGCGATAGGTCGCCTTGACGCCCAGCACCCAGCCATCGAGGAAGTCGTTGCCGCTGTTCAAGGTGTACTGATAACCCAGGATCGCCTCATCCTGCGTGTATGGCTTCAGATTCTTGCTTGTGACCGACTTAGCGTTCGGCACGGATCCGTCTTCTCCGTTCACCACTCCACTATCAACTGCTGTAGTGCCGGTAGGCGTTCCATTGGACGACACCCCGGTGTAGGTATAAACCGTGTAGGTGTAGTACGAGGCACTGGCTGCGCGCAGCGCGACGTTTGCGGCGATTGGAAGCGCGTAGCGCCCCAGGTTGCCGTACAGGCGCGAGCGACCGTCGCCGTTCATGTCCCAGGAAAAGCCCAGGCGTGGTTGCCAGATGTTGTCCTGCTGCACGAACACCTCGCCCGAGGTGTTGTAGTTCTTGAACGAGTCGTTGCGCACACCGATCGACAGCAGGAAATTGTCGGTGATGTGCCAATGATCCTGGACGTACCAGGAATTCTGCTTTACCTCGACCTTGCCGCCGGTCTTGTAAACATAGTCATAGACGTAAGTGTCGTTGACGTAATAGTAGTAATGACCGCCCGAATAGGACTCGCCCTCCTTGACGTTGACGTCGTTGTAGTCGTAACCGAACTTCAGCTCGTGGTCGCCCAGCGTCCAGTCGAAGTCCAGGCGATAGTCGTCGCGCTTGCTGTAGCCATTGGACACACCCAGCGTGCTGGAGATGTAGCAGCTGTTCTCCGAGCCGGTGTAACTGGAAGCATAGTAGACGACCGGACAACCGGAACTGGCCGAATTGACGTTGCCGTCATAGCTGGTGGTCGTGCCATCCGGACTGATCGTGTACTGCTCGCTCTTGCTCTTCATGCGACCGTACTGCGTCGACATGGTCAGGTCGTCGGTCAGGTTGCTGGTCCACTTGAAAATCGTCGTCGGGCCGCCGCTCTTGGAGACCAGCTGCCCGTTGTACTTGCTCTTGTATGCGCTATTGCCGTCGTAACCGACGTTGTAATAGTCGTAAGTGGTACGACTGCTGTTGTCGAAGCCAGTGAATTCAAGGTGATTGGTATCGTTGGGATACCAGTCCAGCTTGACCAGCTTGTATGGCTTGGTGGTGTCGTAGTCATACATCGTCGACGAGGTACTGCTGGAGGACGAGCGCCCTCCCCAGCTGGAGCCCGTCTTCCTGTCCAGCGATCCCAGCACGAAGATGAAGAGCTTGTCCTGGATCAGCGGGCCACCTTCCCAGATCGTATAGACGTTCTGGTTGGTCTTGTTCTTGCTCAGCGCGCGGAACAGGTTGCCGTTGCGGAAGTACTCGTCGTCCAGATGAGCACGCAGGGCGTCCGGACTGGAATCGATGCTGACGCCACCATGCCACTCGTTGGTACCGCGCTTGATGTTGACGCTGGTGACGCCACCGGTGGAGAAGCCGTACTCGGCGCCGTAGCCGCCGGTCTGCACATCGAGCTGGTCGATCGCCTGCCACGGCACCTCGCTGAACGACAGATAGTCGTACGAGTTGGTGACGTTCATGCCGTTGACGTAGTAGCTGTTCTCCGCCACCGACGCACCACCGAACGAGTTCAGGTTGCCGAAGTAGCCACTGCCCTGCGTGGTGCCCGGAGTCAGTCGGGCAACGCTGCTCACGTCGCGCGGCACGGGCAATTCGTCGAGCTGCTTGGCGCTGAACGTGGTGCGGGACTCGACGCTGCTCACGTCGATGCCGCTCGCCACCATCGGCGCCTTGACGACCACCGTGTCCATGGCTTGCGCATCCAGGTTGGCCTGCACTGTCTGCCCTGCCAGCACCTGCACCTGGCGCGTGGCGACGACACTGCCGCCCTCCACCAGACTCACTTCATAGTTGCCGGTCGGCAATGCCGGAATACGGAACTTGCCGTCGCTGCCGAGCGCGATGCTGCGCGCGATACCTGAATCGGTGTTCTTGATCTGGATCTGCGCGCCTTCGGCATAGGTGGCGCTGCCGACGATGTCGCCGGCGGTACTCTGGGCCAGCGCGGTCATCTGCGACAGGCACAGGCCCAATACCACGGCCAGCGCGGTGCGCTTCACCGTGGCGTGTTTGTAGGAAGAAAGGATCATTAAGCTGGCTTCTTGGCTGATGGGACGGCAGCGCGCATGCACTGATGACGTTGCCCGGCGCATTCCGAATTAACGAAACTTGCACCAAGGCTTAGCGGAATCTAAGCGAACGATTCGTTCAGCCGTTTCGTCCACACGACACACGCAATCGCCCCATCACATCCCGACGCCATGCATCGACAACGGCATGCAACGTGGGCTTGCCAGCACGAATACGAAAACCAACGGTGGCGCCGCTTTCGCCACACCATGCATGTGTCAGCCGCGTGAACGGTCAGGCACGAAAAAGCCTCGATCCCGCCCCCACATACAGCCCGGCTTCAGCCTCATGAACCCCGAACGATCTCCGGACAAACAAAAACCGCGGCTTGCACCGCGGTTTTTGTTTGTGCCGATGGAGCGCCGTGCGTTACTTGGGCTTGGCCTCGCCAGCCGGCTCCTGCTTGAACACGGTGCGGCAGTCGACCCGGATCTGCTGGCCGCTGCTGCGCCAATAGAAGGTGTTGCAGTGGCGATTGCCTTCGACTGTCTTCTTCACCGCCACCGCATAGAACGACTGCGCGATCTCGCTGCGACTGGCCACGCCGTCGCCATTCCAGTCCATGTCGCGGAATTCGACGCCCTGGGTGATCGCCATGCCCGCGTACCAGGCGTAGCCCAGCCACGACAGCACCACCAGCATGATGACCGCCAGCGCCTTGCGGCGTGCGGTGAAGCGGCCGCGCAGGATCATGCGATGCGCCGGATGGTCGCGCCCAGCGCCCCCAGCTTCTCCTCGATGTTTTCGTAACCACGGTCCAGGTGGTAGATGCGGTCGATCGTGGTCTCGCCGTCGGCGACCAGACCAGCCAGGATCAGCGATGCGGAAGCGCGCAGATCGGTGGCCATCACCGGCGCGCCGCCCAGCCGCTCCACACCCTGCACGATCGCGGTGTGGCCTTCGACCTGGATGTTCGCGCCCAGCCGCATCAGCTCGTTGACGTGCATGAAGCGGTTTTCGAAGATCGTCTCGTTGATCACGCCCACGCCTTCGGCCACGCAGTTGAGCGCCATGAACTGCGCCTGCATGTCGGTCGGGAACGCCGGGTACGGTGCGGTCGTCAGGTTGACCGCACGCGGGCGCCGGCCCTGCATGTCGAGCGTGATCACATCATCGGTGCAGGTCAGCACGGCGCCAGCCTCCTTGAGCTTTTCCAGCACCGCATCGAGCGTCTGCGGACGCGCGCGCCGCACGGTGATGCTGCCGCCGGTCATCGCCGCTGCGACCAGGAACGTGCCGGTCTCGATGCGATCCGGCAGCACCGCGTGGCGACCGCCGCTCAACCGCTCCACGCCCTCGATCACGATCCGCGAGGTGCCCGCACCCTGGATCTTCGCGCCGAGCGCGGCCAGGCACTCGGCCAGATCCACCACCTCGGGCTCCATCGCCGCGTTCTCCAGCACCGTGGTGCCGTCGGCCAGCACCGCCGCCATCAGCACGTTCTCGGTACCGGTGACGCTGACCATGTCGAACACATAGCGCCCGCCCTTCAGGCGGCCGTTGCTGGAAGCCTTGATGTAGCCGTTCTCGACCACGATCTCCGCGCCCAGCGCCTGCAGCCCCTTGATGTGCTGGTCGACCGGGCGCGAACCGATCGCGCAGCCACCCGGCAGCGAGACTTCAGCCGCGCCATGCCGGGCCAGCAACGGCCCCAGCACCAAGATCGAAGCGCGCATGGTCTTGACCAGCTCGTAGGGCGCCACATGCTGGTTGACGGTGCGCGGATCGACGGTGATCGAGCTGCCCCTGGAGAGCGTGCCTTCGTCGAGGCTGACCTCGGCGCCCAGCTCGCTCAGCAGCTTGACCGTGGTGATCACGTCGTGCAGGTGCGGCACGTTGGTGATCTCCACCGGCGCATCGGCCAGCAAGGTCGCGCAGAGGATGGGCAGCACCGCGTTCTTGGCGCCGGAAATGTTGACTTCACCATGCAGCGGCTTGCCGCCGGTCACTACGATCTTTGCCATGTTCTTTGCGAGATATCCGGAAATGTGGCTTTGCGTAGGAGCGGCTTCAGCCGCGATGGGGCTATGCCGGTAAAGCCCTATCGCGGCTGAAGCCGCTCCTACAGGGATTCAGAAAGGGGGCGGAATCAGGGGGCCTCGTCAGGCGTGATGGTCTTCAGCTGCAGCGCGTGGATCGCCCCGCCCATCAGCTCGCCAAGCGTGGCGTACACCATCCGGTGCCGGGCCAGCGGCAGCCGGCCGCGGAATGCTTCACAGACCACGGTCGCCTCGAAATGCACCCCGTCCTCGCCCTGCACCTCGGCGCGGGCTTGCGGCAGGCCGGTCTCGATGAGTTTACGGATGGTTTCGGCGTCCAACGGGCTTTCCTAATAAAATGAGCGACCATTCTACTCTCCGTCCGGGTCCCGCATGGCCGTGTCGCCCCTGTCCCTCGATACCGTCCACGACGCCGATCTGGTCGCCAGCGGCCGCCGCGTGGTCGAGATCGAGCGGGGCGCGCTCGCCACCGTGGGCGAGCGCATCGGCGCAGAATTCGCAGCGGCCTGCCGCCTGATCCTGAGCTGCCGCGGTCGTGTGGTCGCGATCGGCATGGGCAAATCCGGCCACATCGCCCGCAAGATCGCCGCCACGCTGGCCTCGACCGGCACCCCGGCGTTCTTCGTCCACCCCGGCGAGGCCGGCCATGGCGACCTGGGCATGATCACCGAGGCCGACGTGGTGCTGGCGCTGTCCTACTCGGGCGAATCCGACGAAATCCTCACGCTGCTGCCGGTGCTCAAGCGCCAGGGCAACCCGATCATCGCGATGACCGGGCGTCCGACCTCCACACTGGCCCAGGCCGCCGATGCGCACTTGGACGTGAGCATTCCGGTCGAAGCCTGCCCGCTGGAACTGGCCCCGACCTCCAGCACCACCGCCTCGCTGGCGATGGGCGACGCACTCGCGGTGGCGCTGCTGGACGCGCGCGGCTTCACCGCCGACGACTTCGCCCGCTCGCACCCGGCCGGCAGCCTCGGACGCCGCCTGCTGCTGCACATCACCGATGTGATGCACGGTGGCGACGATCTGCCAAGCGTGCGCGAGGACGCCAGCCTCAGCGAGGCACTGGTCGAGATGAGCCGCAAGCGTCTGGGCATGACCACGATCGTCGATGCCGACGGCACCCTGCTCGGCCTGTTCACCGACGGCGACCTGCGCCGCGCCCTGGATAGCGACATCGACGTACGCAACACCCGCATCGTCGAGGTGATGACGCGCAATCCGCGCACCATCGGCGCCGATCAGCTGGCCGCCGAGGCAGCCCGGCTGATGGAGGCCTACAAGATCAACGGCCTGATCGTGGTCGACGAGCGCCAGCGCGCGGTCGGCGCGCTCAACATTCACGATCTATTGCGCGCCAAGGTGGTCTAACCCCATGACCGCCATGGATAGCCCGATGCCCTACTCGCCACTGCAACACCTAGCCCCCGACCTCGTCACCCGCGCCGCACGGATCCGCCTGGCGTGTTTCGACGTGGACGGCACGCTGACCGACGGCCGCCTGTACTACGACCATGCCGGCAACGAGAGCAAGGCCTTCAGCGTGCTCGACGGCCAGGGACTCAAGCAACTGGAAACCGCCGGCATCCACGTCGCCCTGATCACCGCGCGCCCCAGCCTGTCCGCCGAGAAGCGTGGCCAGGACCTGGGCCTGCACGTGCAGATCGGCGTGAAGAACAAGCGCCTGGCGGTGGAAGCCCTGTGCCGTGACCACGGCATCGCCATCGAAGACGTACTGTTCATGGGCGACGACCTGCCCGATCTGCCGGCGCTGCTGGCGGTGGGCCTGCCGGTCGCCCCGGCCAACGCACATCCCTGGATCGCCGAGCGCGTGCAATGGCATACCCGTGCCCGGGGTGGCGAAGGTGCCGCGCGCGAGGTCTGCGACGTGCTGCTGGCCGCGCAGGACAAGGTCGATGCCGTGATCGCGAGGTTCTCCGCATGAGCATGAGCTGGCGCAGCGTCCTCGGCTGGGTACTGCTGGCCGCCGCGATCCTGACCGGCTGGTCGGCATGGCGCCAGCACGAGCGTGCACCCGACGCCACCGTGGAAGACAACGGCGTGGACTACGTGCTGTACAACTTCGAGATGGCCGCGCTCGACAAGGACACCGGCAAGGTATCGGTGACCTTGCGCGCCCCGGAGATGCATCGCGATCGTGTCGACCTGATCTCGCACATCACCACGCCGCTGTTCCTGATCCCGGACAACAACGACCAGGAATGGACGCTGCGCTCCAAGACCGGCTGGCTCAGTCCCAAGGGCGAGGAACTGCGCATGCGCGAGAACGTGATGGGCGACAGCCCTACCACCAGTGGTATTGCGCCGACCACGTTCCGTACCGAGAGCCTGGACGTGTTCCCGAAGCAGAACCTGGCCAAGACCGCCGCGCTGGTGACCATGACCCGGCCCGGTATCATGCAGACCGGTGTCGGCTTCGAAGCCGACCTCAAGTCCCAGCAGTACCAGCTCCTTTCACAGGTCAAGACCCGTTATGAACCGAATGCCGCCAAGAATGTCGCCCGCTAGGCTCGCGTTGCTTGCGCTGCTCGCGTTGGCGCTGCCCACGGTCGCCTTCGCCAAGACGACCGACCGTGACCTGCCGATGACCATCGATGCCGCCAACCAGAGCGGCAGCATGCTCGGCGACAACGGCAAAGTGCGTTACACCGGCGACGTGGTGATCATCCAGGGCACCCTGGAGATCCATGCCGACACCGCCGACATCTTCCAGAAGGACGGCCAGGCCGACCGGATTTTCCTGACCGGCAAGCAGGCGACGCTGAAACAGCAGCTCGACGACGACACCTGGATGCACGGACGCGCCGACAACATCGAGTACCAAGTCAGCCAGGACACCGTGATCCTGACCGGCAACTACTACGTTGAATCGGTCAAGGGCACCAACGTCGGCCAGCGCATGGTCTACAACACCAAGACCGGCGACATGCAGAGCGGCGGCGACGGCTCGCGCGTGCGCACCGTGATCCAGCCCAAGACCAAGCCGGCCACGACCACGCCAGCGACCACGCCCAAACCGGCCGCGCCGGCAGCCACCAAGCAGGAGAAGAACTGATGCTGGTCGCCACCGGCCTGCGCAAGCGCTACAAGCAGCGTGAAGTGGTGCGCGAGTTCGCTCTGTCGCTGGAAGCCGGCGAGGTGGTCGGCCTGCTCGGCCCCAACGGCGCCGGCAAGACCACCTGCTTCTACATGATCGTCGGGCTGGTCGAGGCCGATGCCGGCCGCATCGAGCTGGACGGCCGCGACATCACCGGCGAGCCGATGTACCGGCGCGCCAAGCTCGGCGTCGGCTACCTGCCGCAGGAACCGTCGGTGTTCCGCAAGCTCAGCGTGGCCGACAACATCCGCCTGGTACTGGAGCTGCGCGACGATCTCAACGACAGCGCCCGCGAAAAGGAACTGTCCTCGCTGCTGGACGAACTGCAGATCGGCCACGTCGCCGAACAGCTCGGCGCCAGCCTGTCCGGCGGCGAGCGCCGACGCGTGGAGATCGCGCGCGCGCTGGCGGCACGGCCGCGGCTGATGCTGCTGGACGAACCGTTCGCCGGCGTCGATCCGATCTCGGTCGGCGAGATCCAGCGCATCGTCACCCACCTCAAGGAACGCGGCATCGGCGTGCTCATCACCGACCACAACGTGCGTGAAACCTTGGGAATCTGTGACCGCGCGTATATCCTCGCCGAGGGTGCTGTCCTCGCGCAGGGGTCGCCGGACGACATCCTCGCCAATCCGGACGTGCGCCGCGTCTATCTGGGAGAGACCTTCCGGCTCTAGCCCCGCGGCTGTCGCCCGGCGTTCCACCACACGGGTCCGACATGAAGGCACGGCTGCAGACATCGATGGGGCAACAGTTGGTCATGACGCCGCAGTTGCGTCAGGCCATCCGCTTGCTGCAGATGTCCGCCGCCGAGCTGGAGCTGGAAATCGCCGAAGCGGTGGAGACCAACCCGCTGCTGGAGTGGATCGAGGACGCCGCGCCCTCACTGGATCGCGACACCTCCGAGCCCGGTCGCGATGCCGAGACCGCCTCCCAGCAGGAGGAGAGCCGCGACGAAGAGTGGCTGCCCGACGAAACCGCCTGGACCGCCACGTCTGGCGGCCATGACGATGACGATCAGGGCAGCGCGGCCGAGCGCGTGGTCGAACCGGAAACACTGCCCGACCATCTGCTCTGGCAGTTGCATCTCAGCCACCTGTCCGCGCGCGACCGCCGCATCGGTGCAGCGCTGATCGACGCGCTCGAAGACGACGGTTACCTGCGCGAACCGATCGCAACGATCACCGAGACACTCGCCGCCGAGTTCCGCGCCGACGAGGACGAAATCCTCGCGGTACTGCACCAGATCCAGCGCTTCGACCCGGTCGGCGTGGCCGCACGCACACTCGGCGAATGCCTGACACTGCAGTTGGACGTACTCCCCGCCGACACGCCCGGGCGCGAGTTGGCGCGGCAGATCGTCGCCGGCCCGCTCGACCGGCTGCCACGCGTCGGCATTCCCGGCCTGGCCCAGGAGCTGAAGCGCCCACTCGACGAGGTCGAACAGGCCGTACAGCTGGTGCGCTCGCTCGATCCGCGCCCCGGCAAGCAGATCGGCGAACTGGCCGCCGACACCTATGTGACGCCCGATTGCGTGATCTGGCGCCAGCGCGGCGTCTGGCGGGCGGCCCTCGCTGGCCGTTCGCAACCGAAGATCACCATCCACCGCGGCTATGAGCAGATGATCCGCCGCTGCGGCGAAGCCGATGCCGGCTACCTGCGCAGCCACCTGCAGGAAGCGCGCTGGCTGCTGAAAGGCCTGGAGGCACGCGGCGAGACCTTGCTGCGGGTAGTGCGCTGCCTGCTCAAGGAGCAGGCCGGGTTCCTGGAGTTCGGCGAGCAGGCACTGCGGCCGCTGACCCTGCGCGAGATCGCCGGCGAACTGGGGCTGCACGAATCGACCATTTCCCGGGCGATCGCCCGCAAGTACGTGCGCACCCCGCGTGGAACCATCCCGCTGCGTGCCTTCTTCGCCTCCGGCATCGATACCGACAGCGGCGGCGAAGCCTCCAGCACGGCCATTCAGGCAATGATCCGGCGCCTGATCGAGGCCGAAAACCCGCGCAAGCCGTTATCTGACGCCAAGCTGGCTGATCTGCTGAAAACCTCCGGCGTGCCAGTAGCGCGCCGCACCGTGGCGAAGTATCGTGAGGCCATGAACATTTCCGCCTCCCACGAGAGAGTACGGATCGCCTGACACCCTCCGTCGGCGACGGGAAGTTCATTGGCCCACCGAACCAATGGAGGTATCCGATGCGTATCGAGACGTATGGCCAGCAAGTTGAAGTCACCCCCGCCCTGCGCGAATACGTGGAGACCAAGCTGCAACGCCTGCAGCGGCATTTTGACCAGCACTGCGAAGTCCGCACCCAGCTGGCGCTGAAGAAACCCGACCACCACGTCGTCGCCACCGTCAATCTTCCCGGACGAACGCTGCATGCCGACGCCAGTGCGCCGACCATGTACGCCGCCATCGACCTGCTCGCCGACAAGCTCGACCGCCTGGTACTCAAGCACAAGGAAAAGAAACAGGACCACCACGCCCGCGAGGTGCGCGACAATCAGGCCTGATCCGTCCTGCCTGATCCCAGCATGCTCCTGACTCAGCTGATGGCGGCCGTGCGCACCGTGGTGTCGCCGGCCGCCGACCGCGAAAGCGTATTGAATCTGGCGGCCGACCTGTTGGCCTGCCGCCAGGCGGGCAGCGAAGAACTGCTTTCCAGCCTGCGCGAGCGCGAAGCGCTCTGCAGCACCGCGATCGGCCATGGGATCGCCATCCCGCACGGGCGCTGCCCCTGCCTGAGCGAACCACGCGGCGCATTGATCCGGCTGCAACAGCCGATCGACTTCGGCGGCGCCGAACCGGTCGACCTGCTGTTTGCGATGGCCGTCCCCGGCCACTACACCCACGAGCACCTGGTGCTGCTATCGGAGCTGGCCGAGCATTTCTCCGATCCGGCCTTCCGCGACGGGCTGCGCCAGGCGCCCGACGAGGCCGCGCTGCTGAAACTGCTTTCCACCCACACTCCGCCCCAGGCCAGCGCCGCATGAATACCAGCATCACCGCCCGCGAACTGTTCGACCAGCAGCGCGAGAAGCTGAGCCTGCGCTGGCTCGCCGGCCAGAAGGGCGAGAGCCGCGAGCTGGAGGCCGGCGGCACCAACGCGCGCCGACCATCGCTGGCCGGCTACCTCAACGCGATCTATCCGAACAAGGTGCAGATCCTCGGCACCGAGGAGCTGACCTGGCTGGATTCGCTCGACTCGCGCCAGCGCTGGGAGACGATCGAGAAGATCGTCCAGTACCACCCATTGGCGCTGGTGATCAGCAAGAACCAGGCCTGCCCGGAAGACCTGCGCGCGGCCGCCGACGAGGCCAACATCCCGCTGTGGGTCTCACCCAAGCGCGGCCATGAACTGCTCAACCACCTGTCCTACCACCTGGCGCGCACGCTGGCGCCACGGGTCACGCTGCACGGCGTGTTCATGGAGATCTACTCGATCGGCGTGCTGATCACCGGCGAAGCGGGTTCGGGCAAGAGCGAGCTGGCACTGGAACTGCTCAGCCGCGGTCATCGGCTTGTCGCCGACGACGCGCCAGAATTCACCCAGATCGCCCCGGACGTGCTCGATGGCACCTGCCCCGAGCTGCTGCAGGACCTGCTGGAAGTGCGCGGCCTGGGTGTGCTGAACGTGCGCGACATGTTCGGCGACACCGCCGTCAAGAAGAACAAGTACCTGCGCCTGATCGTGCACCTGACCAAGCCGATGACCGAACCCACCCCACATGGCTACGAGCGCCTGACCGGCGACTCCGGCACCCGCCACGTGCTGGACCTGGACGTACCGCTGATCACCTTGCCGGTGATGCCCGGCCGCAACCTGGCGGTGCTGACCGAGGCCGCCACCCGCCTGCACATCCTGCGCACCAAGGGCATCGACCCGGCTGCGATGTTCATCGCCCGCCACAGCAACCTGCTGGAGCGGCGCCACCCATGACGCCGAACGGCTCCACCCTGGTGATCGTCAGCGGCCTGTCCGGCTCGGGCAAGTCGGTGGCGCTGAAGACCTTCGAGGATCTGGATTACTACTGCTCGGACAACCTGCCGGTCGAACTGCTGCCGGATTTCGTGCGCAGCCGTCTGGCCGGCGACACCCTCGGCGACCAGCGCCTGGCGGTCGGCATCGACGTGCGCAGCCGCAGCGACCTGTCGCAGCTGACGCAGTGGCGCGAGCGCGCCCAGCAGTACGGCATCGAAGCGCGCCTGCTGTTCTTCGACGCCACCGACGAGGCCCTGCTCAAGCGTTATGCCGATACCCGCCGTCGCCATCCGCTCAGCCACCTCGGGCTGTCGCTGCCGGAGGCGATCGCGCGCGAGCGCGTGCTGACCGCGCCGCTGCGCGAGCAGGCCGATGCAGTGATCGATACCTCCACGCTCAACGTGCACCAGTTGCGCCGGCGCGTGATCACCGAGTTCGCGCTCAGCCAGGACGACGGCAAGCTGTCGCTGCTGTTCGAATCGTTCGCCTACAAGCGCGGCGTGCCGGCCGAAGCCGACTTCGTGTTCGACGCGCGGGTGCTGCCGAATCCGCACTGGGAGCCAGAGCTGCGCCCCCTCACCGGCCGTGATGCCGGCGTGCGCGACTACCTGGAGCAGCAACCGGAGGTCGTGCGCTACGTCGAGCAGATCACCGACCTGCTCGACACCTGGCTACCGCGGCTGCGCAACGACACCCGCAGCTACGTGACCATTGCCTTCGGCTGCACCGGCGGCAAGCACCGCTCGGTCTATCTCGCCGAGCGCCTGGCCCGGCACACCCGCGAGCAGGGCTGGCCGGAAGTGGCCACCTTCCACCGCGAACTCGACTGATGTGAAGGCCGTCGCCTTCTCATCGGGGCGACGCAGTCGATCTCAAGAGTGGTCCACGCGGGCCGGTGAATCCCGCGTCAAAACGCCTGCAAACGCTATCGTCCCGTCACGCGGACCTGTTAACGTTTCACCATGGCCTGTGGCATTCTCCTCATCACTCACCCTGGTATCGGTAGCACGCTGTTGAGCGTTGCGACCGGGTTGCTGCGGCAACTGCCGCTGAAGACCGAAGCCTTCGAAGTTCCGTTCGATGCCGACCTCGATGACCTGCTTCCGCAGGCATCGGCTGCACTGCGACGGGTCGACGCGGGCGACGGTGTACTGGTCATCACCGACCTGTACGGCGCCAGCCCCAGCAACCTCGCCCGGCGCGTTGCGCAGTTGGGCACGCCGGTCCGGCGCGTCTCCGCGCTGAGCCTGCCGATGCTGCTGCGGGTGATGAACTACCCGGAACAAGGACTGCAAGACCTGCCCGCCACTGCGGCGGCGGGCACCCGCAACGGAGCGATCATCGACGATGCTTGAACGCGAACTCACCGTATCCAACCGCCTCGGACTGCACGCCAGGGCCACCGCCAAACTGGTGCAGACCCTGTCCTCGTTCCGCTGCAGCGCCACGCTCGCGGCCAAGGGGCGCGAGGTGAATGCCAAGAGCATCATGGGGGTGATGCTGCTGGCCGCCGGCCAGGGCACGCCGGTGACGGTGCGTGTGGACGGCGTGGACGAGGTGCAGGCGCTGGACGCTCTGGTCGCCCTGTTCGAACGCCGCTTCGACGAGGACAGCTGAGCATGGCCGGCAGCGGTCCCGTCCCGGCCGATGCCTGCCAATTGCCCGCCTGCGAAGGTCGGGCATGAGCCTGCGCCTGCGCGGCCACGGCGCCTCACGCGGCAGCGCGCTCGGACGCGCCCGCGTACGCCTGCCGCATGCGCTGGAAGTCAACGAACAACGCATTCCCGCCAGTCGCGTCGAAAGTGAACTGGAACGGCTGCATCGCGCGGTCGAACTGGCACGCGACGAGATGCACCAGCTGCGCGAGCGCCTGCACGGCGCACTGGCGCGCGAGGTCGGCGAGTTCCTCGATCTGCACGCACTGCTGCTCGACGATCCGGAACTGCTGTTCGGTCTGGACGAGCTGATCCGCACCGGCCGTTACAGCGCCGACTACGCGCTGCGCCTGCAACGCGACCGGCTCGCGGCGGTATTCGACGGCATGGAGGACGCCTACCTCAAGAGCCGGATGGACGACCTCGACCACGTCATCGGCCGCATCCACGCCTTCCTGCAGAAGCGCCAGCCCGGCGTGAAGGGCGTGGCCGGCGAGATCCTGGTCAGCGACAACGTCGCCCCGTCCGAACTGGCGCAACTGCAGTCGCAAGGCGTGGTCGGCATCGTCACCAGCGCCGGCAGCGCACTCTCGCACAGCGCGATCCTGGCACGCAGCCTGCACCTGCCGCTGGTGGTCAGTGCTGCCGACGCGCTGCAGAAGATCAACGATGGCGACGTGCTGATCGTCGACGCCGGCAGCGGCCAGGTGATCGTCGATCCGACCCCGGCCGACCTGCGCGACTACCGCGAGCGCCTGCGTGATCTGGCCAAGGAGCAGCGCGAACTCGGCCGGCTGCGCTCCAAGCCGACCCGCACCCGCGACGAAGTCGACATCACCCTGCTGGCCAACGCCGAATCCGCCGAGGACGTCGCGCGCGCACATGCGCTAGGTGCCAGCGGACTGGGCCTGTATCGCACCGAGTTCCTGTTCCTGCAACGCAACGAGTTGCCGGACGAGGAGGAACAGTTCGAGTGCTACCGCGACGCCGTGCTCGGTATGAGCGGCCGCCCGGTCACGATCCGCACCCTCGACCTGGGCGCCGACAAGGCTGACCGCACCGGGCTGGTACTCGGCGACGAAGAAAACCCGGCGCTCGGCCTACGCGGCGTACGCCTGATGCTGGCGCGGCCGGCGGTGGCCAAAGCCCAGCTGCGGGCGATCCTGCGCGCCTCCGGCTATGGCCCGGTACGGATCCTGATCCCGATGGTCAGCGTGCGCGAGGAGATCGTGCAGCTACGCCGCCAGATCAAACGCCTGACCACGCAGTTGCGCGAGGAAGGTCACGAGATCGCCGAGCACGTACCGCTCGGCGCGATGATCGAAGTGCCGGCCGCTGCATTGGCGCTGGAGACCTTCATCGACAAGGTCGACTTCCTGTCGATCGGCACCAACGATCTGGTGCAGTACCTGATGGCAGTGGATCGCAACCACGAGGGCCTTGGCGACCTGTACTCGCCCCTGCACCCGGCGCTGCTGCGCGTGCTGGCGCAGGTGATCGCCACCGCGCAGGCCCACGACACCCCCGTAGCCGTATGCGGCGAAATCGCCGGCGACCCGCGCCTGGTCCCGATGCTGCTCGCACTGGGCCTGCGCGAATTCAGCCTGCACCCGGCCACGCTACTGGAAGTCCGCCGCGCGATCCGCGATCGCCACCTGGGCAAGCTGCACGCACTTGCCCCGAAGCTGCTGCGCGCACGCGACCGCAAGGACATCGAGAAGTGGCTGGAGAAGGTGGCGGTGGGCGACCCGGCCTAGGGTCAATCGAGACTCAGGCGGACATTCACAGCCAGCCGGTTGCCGTTGCCGTTGCCGTTGCTCGTGATTTTGCCTTTGCAGTTGCCTTGGACTTTGACCTTCCCGGGCCCCCATCCGCAGCGACGGAGCCAGCGGGAATAACCCGAAGGGCGACGTGCATGGATGCACGTCGTTTTCTGCCGCGGCATGGATGCCGCGTCAGAAAATCCCGCTGGCGCAGTGGACCCGTAGCGCAGCGGAGGGCGCGAGGACTGGGGCGTGCTTTCTTTGGGTTACGTTTCTTTGCACGAGCAAAGAAAGGTGACTCGCTCCGAAGGAGCGAAAGCCTTGGCTGTTGCTGTTGCTGTTGCTGTTGCCTTCAACAGCAAATCAAACACAAGAGCTGCGGAGCAAGCTCCACTCTACGAGTCGCTGACGTCTGCACGAACGTCCATGGATCCCCGCGTACGCAGGGATGACGGTAGATAGATACCGGGTGCCGGAGAAATGGCGGAAGTCGCTGAGTCCCAGCTTGCGCGGAGACCACGGTAGAGAGACCGCGTGAAAAAGGAACGCATGATCATCGTGACCACCATCAGCAACCCCCTCCCATCACCGCATCAACATGACCGCACAATGACGTAAACCCCATAGAAATATCGACTTTCCACCCACCGCACCCTGTGCGCCACCCACGCCCGCAAGCGATAATGCCCCGCTGACCACCTGCACTGCCGCATCTTCCCGGAGCAGTGTCACCACCCGAGGAGCTGCGCATGGCCGAGGCCGTCCGTCACGACAAGACCGCGCGGCAACTGCGACTGCTGTCGGACGCACTCGACAGCGGCCGCCTGGGCCCGGTCCGGCGCCTGGTCAACACGCTCTCGCCGGCCGAGATCGGCAACCTGCTCGAATCGCTGCCGCCGGGCAAGCGCGAGGTGGTGTGGGGCCTGGTCGATGCCGAAGACGACGGCGAGGTGCTGCTGCACGTCGGCGAGGAGGTGCGCGAGAGCCTGATCGCCGACATGGACCCCGACGAAATCGTCGCGGCGGTCGAAGACCTGGACATCGACGACCTCGCCAATCTGGTCGAGGACCTGCCGGACACCGTCATCGACGAAGTCCTCAAGTCGATGGACCGCGAGAACCGCGAGCGCCTCGAACAGGTCCTGTCCTACCCGGAGGACAGCGCCGGCCGCTTGATGAACCCGGACGTGGTCACCGTGCGCGCCGACGTCAACGTCGACGTGGTGCTGCGCTACCTGCGCCTGCGCGGCGAGCTGCCCGACCACACCGATCACCTGTACGTGGTCAGCCGTCGTCACCAGTACCTGGGCCGGGTCTCGCTGGCCGCGCTGGTCACGCACGAGAGCAATACGCCGATCAACCGTCTGGTCGACGACGAGCAGCCGGCCATCGATGTCGGCGAGGGGGCGCAGGAAGTCGCCCGCCAGTTCTCCGACCACGACTGGATCTCCGCGCCGGTGGTAGACGACAACAACATCCTGCTCGGCCGCATCACCATCGATGACGTGGTCGACATCATCCGCGAGCAGGCCGAGCACCAGGCGATGAGCGCGGCCGGCCTGGACGAGGACGAGGACATGTTCAGCCCGGCCCGGCGCGCGTTCCGGCGTCGCCTGCTGTGGCTGTCGGTCAACCTGGGCACGGCGTTCATCGCCTCCAGCGTGGTCAGTGAATTCGAGGCCACCATCGCTCAGTTGGTGGCGCTGGCGGCGCTGATGCCGATCGTCGCCGGCATGGGCGGCAACGCCGGCACCCAGGTGCTGGCGCTGATGGTGCGCGGCCTGGCGCTGGGGCAGATCGGCGCCTCCAACGTGATGCCGCTGCTGAAGAAGGAGATGACCGTCGCGCTGATCAACGGCGTGGTCCTGGGTGTCGGCCTCGGGCTGATCGTGCTGGCCTGGTTCAAGCAGCCGATGCTGTCGCTGGTGATCGGCTCGGCGCTGACGATCAACCTGTGTACCGCCGCGTTCGGTGGCGTGCTGGTGCCGATCACGCTCAAGCGGCTGGGCTTCGATCCGGCCCTGGCCGGCGGCGTGATCCTGACCACGCTGACCGATGTGATGGGCTTCCTGAGTTTCCTCGGCCTGGCCACGTTGATCCTCCTCCATTGAGAGCGTGTGTCGAAAAGGCAAAACTCATGGCTCGACTGACACAGATTGCGTGAGGCTGAACGCCTTCGCCCATGCGTGTACCCGTCGGCACGATGGCCCTCCATACTCGGCCAATCCCGCCCCACGGTATGCCGCATGATCCATCGCCTTGGCCTGCTTCTCGCTGCCACGCTTTCGCTGGGCGGATGCATCTCCATGCCCGACAGCACCGATCCTGCGCACGGCCACTTCGTCCGCCGGGAAATGCAGTTCGAAGGCCGCGACTACCGCTACGAAGTGTTCGTGCCGGCCGCCTCGGCAGCGCAACCCGCGCCGATCGTGTTGTTCCTGCACGGCTCGGGCGAACGTGGCGACGATGGCCACGATCAGACCACCGCCGGCCTCGGCCCCTACCTGCGCCGGCATGCAGACAGCTTCCCCGCCCTGGTGGTGTTCCCGCAGGTACCTGACGACGAGGCCTGGAGCCATCGCAATGCGCGCATGGCGCTGGCGACGCTGGATGCCGCCAGCCAGGAGTTCGGTGCCGATCCCAAGCGCACCTACCTCACCGGCATATCGATGGGCGGCTACGGCACCTGGGAAATCGCCCTGCAGCATCCGCAGCGCTTCGCCGCGCTGGTGCCGGTCTCCGGTGCACTGACCTCGCCGGACGATGATGACGAACCGATCTTCGTCAGCGGCGTCACCGAGGAGGCCGATCCCTACAGTGCGCTCGCCAAGCGTCTGCGGCATGTGCCGACCTGGGTGTTCCATGGCGCGCAGGACGACGTGGTGAAGCCGCAGGACGACCGCCAGATCTACCTGGCCGCGCGCAAGATCGGCGCGCGCATCCGTTACACCGAATACCCCCGCGGCAATCACAACGTCTGGGACGTCACCTACGCCAACCCGGCGGTGTGGACGTGGATGTTCGGCCAGCAATTGCGCTGAGCAGGCCCATGCCTGTGCCTGGACCTCACTGAGACTCCGTTCGGCTTGTGAGTGGTTGGAGCCTGGGCGGAGCAGGCTCTGCTCTACGGACTGAGCTTTATCGGTGACGCCTCAGCGGAGCGAGCTTCGCTCTACGTGACGTGTCGGATGCGTCGTGCGATTTCGCTGACCACCGCGATTGCCGCGGTCAGCATCGCCATCGAGACGAACTGCGTGCGCGTATCCGGGGTCACCACCAGCAGCACGAACACCAGCGCCAGCACCGCCAGCCCGATCAACGTCAGCGCCGGGTAGCCACGCATCCGGAACGGCAGCGGCGTCCCGGCACGGTCGGCACGTGCACGCAGCACCAGTTGCGACAGCAGCGAGATCGTCCACACCAGCAAACAGGTGGCACCGACGATGTTGAGCAGCACGTTGAGCACCTTGTTCGGGTACACCAGCTCCAGTACCGCGGCGATGAAACCGAACAGCACGCTGGCCAGCACCGCCGGCACCGGCACGCCACGATGATTGGCATGACCGAGCACACCCGGTGCCTCGCGCCGCTGCCCCAGCGAGAAGATCATCCGCGAGGCGCCATAGAGATTGGCGTTGAGCGCCGAGAGCAGCGCGATCACCGCGATCAACGTGATCGCCGTGGCCGCGCCAGGAATGTTGGCGACCTGCAACACCGCCGCGAACGGCGAGGACAGCGCCGGGCTGTTCCACGGCACCACCGCGATGATCACGCTCAGCGAGCCGATGTAGAACACCAGGATGCGCCAGGCCACGGTGCGGATCGCACGCGCCAGGCTGCGCGAGGGATCGTCGGTCTCGGCCGCGGCCACCGCCACGATCTCGGTGCCGCCGAAGGCGAACACCACCACCAGCAGCGCCGCGCCGATCCCGGCCAGTCCATTCGGCGCGAACCCGCCGGCAGCGGTGAAATGCGAGAAGCCGGGCGACGGCACGTTCGGCAGCCAGCCGGCCAGCAGCGCGATGCCGATCAGGATGAAACCGAGGATCGCCGCGACCTTGAGGATCGCGAACCAGAACTCGAACTCGCCGAAGTTGCGCACGCCCAGCAGGTTGATCGCGGTGAACACCGCCATGAAGGTCACGGCCGCGGCCGACACCGGCAGCCCCGGCCAGACCGTCGCCAACAAGCTGGCCGCGCCTACCGCTTCGGCCGCGATCACCACCACCAGTTGCAACCACCAAAGCCACCCCACGGTCGCGCCGGCGGTCGCGCCCAGCGCATCGGCGGCGTAGACCGAGAACGCACCGCTGGTCGGATTGGCAGCGGCCATCTCGCCAAGCGCGTTCATCACGATGATCACCAGCGCGCCGGCGACGAGGTACGAAATCAGCACCGCCGGCCCGGCCGCGTGCACGCCGACACCGGAGCCCAGGAACAGACCAGCGCCGATCGCGCTGCCCAGTCCCATCATGATCAGCTGGCGTGGTTTGAGCGCATGGCCCAGCGTCGCCGGGGAGAAAGCATCGGTGGCGGGAGGATTCGGCATCGTGGACAGGGACCGGGCGGAAACGCCACAAGATACCTGTTCATGCGGGCCGCTGCCTTGTTGCGCAGCGGCGATCGGACGGTGGGCCGCTCAGGCGCAGTCGCGCGCGGCCTCGCAGTCCGGCACGTCCGCGTCCTGGCGCGCGGCGATCCACCACACCACCAGCCCGGCCAGCGCGGTGGCCGCGCCCACGTACCCGGTCGAGGTCCAGCCCAGGCCGGCCGCCACGGCCATGCCGCCCAGCCACGGGCCGAGCGCATTGGCGATGTTGAAGGCCGAATGGTTGGAGGCCGCCGCCAGCGTCTGCGCTTCTCCCGCCACATCCATCAGATGGATCTGCAGCGCCGGCCCCACCGCCACCATCGAGCCCACCAGCACGGCACCGATCAACACCGTCCACAGCGAAAGCGCCATTACCGGGAACAGCAGCAGCACCAGCACCGACCAGATCAGGATCAGCGCGATCGCGCGGAACTGGAACCGGTCGAACAACCAGCCGCCGATCTGCCCGCCGATCACCCCGCCCAGGCCGAACGCCGCCATCCCCACCGGGATCCAGTGCGCGGACACCCCGGTCACCTGTGTCATCGTCGGCGCGAGGTAGCTGAAGACGCAGAACATGCCGGCAAAGCCAATCGATCCCAACAACATCGCCAGCCACACCGGCTTGCGGTTGAACGCTTTCAGCTCGCGCAACGGCTGCTGCGGGATCTCGGAAGGGTCATCCGGCAGGAAGCGCGCCACCAGCACCACCGTCAGCACCGCCAGCAATGCGACGAGGGCGAATGCGTAGCGCCAGCTCAGCAACTGCCCCAGCCAGGTCGCCAGCGGATTGCCGACCAGCATCGCCAGCGTCAGCCCGAGCATCACCCGCCCGACCGCGACCCCGCGCTGCTCGGGCCGGCTGATCGAAGCCGCCACCAGCGCCGCCACGCCGAAATAGGCGCCATGCGGCAGCCCGGCGATGAAGCGGAACAGCAGCATCACCGGGTAGCTCGGCGCCAGCGCGGTGGCCAGGTTGCCCAGGGCGTAGAAGCCCATCAACGCCAGCAGCAGCGGCCGCCGCCGCAGGCGTGCACCGAGGATCGCCAGCAGCGGCGCACCGACCACGACACCGATCGCATAGGCGCTGATCAGGTGGCCGACCTGCTGCTCGCTGATCGCCAAGCCGCGCACGATGTCGGGCATCAGCCCCATCGAGGCGAATTCGCTGGTACCGATGGCGAAGCCGCCCATCGACAGCGCGGACAGAATCAGGAAGTAAGCACGCCGCGACAGCGCGGGCGCTGACGAAACGGAGACGGGAATGGCGGTGGGGGCGGCCATGGCGTCGTCCTTGAAAGGAGGGAACGACGTAGCATTATCCCCGTTTATGCTGCACTGCACCACCCGCTCTGGGCCAGGCCTTCGCCGTGGACGCCCGGACACGCGATCTCGCTGCCCCGGGCGGGATTCCCGCGAGGGCGGCAGCGCCGTGGTCACGCCTGATCGAACTTCGGCATGGCATTCAGCGCTGCCGCCCCGTTGGGCAGAAGGTGTCGGCACACCGCGGGCACATCGATCGATGCACCTGCTCCCGCATCCCCCGCACACCTACGGCCTGCCTACCAACCACCCCCAAAGTGGTCGATCTCCGCTTCCAGGCGAGACGGTACGTAACCGCCTGCGCCGAGCGAGCTTGCCGTACATGCACGTCGATCCGTTACGTGTCGTTCCCTGTCATGCCGTCGCCCTCAATCCCCATTGAGTGCGAAGGCGCGCGAAGCATAGCGATGAAACATTGCATTGCAACACGCGCATGCATCGAATTACCGGACGCCATCACAGGTGGACGCGATGCGTCACTTGTACGCCCCCCCCTCATTGCGGGCGGAAGCGCAGCAGCAATACGCCGAAACCGACGAAGATCGCCCCGGTCACGCGGTCGAACCAGCGCCGCAACGCGGGCCTCGCCAGGTAACGACGCAGCGAGCCACCGCCCAGGCCGTACACCGCATACCAGAACAGCTCGCAGGCGGCGAAGGTCGCCACCAGCAGCGCGAACTGCGGCCATTGCGGCTGCCCCTGCACGACGAACTGCGGGAAAAACGCCGTGGCGAACAGCAGCAGCTTGGGATTGCTCAACCCGATCAGCAGGCCGCCCCGGAACAACTGCATGTTCGACATCGATGCGCTAACCGCCGGCTGGCCCACGTCCAGCGGTGCCTCGTCGCTGCGCCAGACCTTGATGCCCAGCCAGATCAGGTAGGCCGCGCCGAGATAGCGCAATATCTCGAAGACCTGCGGCGCCGCCAGCAGCACCGCGCCGAGCCCGGCCGCCGATGCCACCAGCACCAGCAACACCGCCAGCAGGCACCCGGCCATCGCCAGCACGCTCCTGCGTATCCCGAAACTCACGCTGCGTGTCATCACGTGCAACATGTTCGGGCCCGGTGTTCCGGACAGCACGAACACCGTCGCAAAGAACAACCACCAGGTATGCAGGTTCATCGAATGGCTCCGGCCGCAGCGACGCTCCATTCTGCGCACGCGACGCCGAGATGCAATGCCGGCGGCACCTCCCGGACAAACGAGCGCGCCGGCGTAGCCGATGCCCATCCCGGGACTGCAGGATCGCGTCCTGGCTATTGCCACACCGGATCACCTAGCGGAGAGTGCAACGCATGCCGGGCTTCCACCTGCGTCACGCCTCCCGGCATGGATGGTCACCGTTCTGCAATACCACCGATGTCACTCTGGTTTCGTAACCGCACGAGGTATCGATGACGACACTGCGCAGCTCCAAGGCCGTTCCACCCGGCCAGACCTACTCCAAACCGCGCGAAGACAAGCGCGTAGTCCACGAGCAGATCCAGAACCAGCTCGACGCCTTCGAACGTTCAGGCGGCCTGATCGAGAAACTCGGAAACACGCCGCTGCGCAAGTCAGCCTGACGCCGCTCCTCCTCCGCCCTGCAATTCCTTCGTCACCTCAGCCGGCCACGTTGCCGCTGTACTGAGGCCGCCTGATCCCAACAACAGCCCCCGCCGCGAAGGCGGGGGCTGTGCCGTCTCAGCGCGCGGCAACAACGTCCTGGGTGAAACGAAGCTTCGTTTCCCGGGGCGTTTCCTGGCGAGGCTCGGGTATGACCTGAGTCAGCTTGGCTCCCACCGCCGGACACCAGGCCAGGCACACGGCATACCGCACGTCGCAATCGCTCGCTCCGGACGCCACACAACTTTCATAAGCAGGAATGCACGTATCGCAATTAGGACGTGCCGAAGCCGACGACATCCCGAGGAAAACCGAGCAGCCCACGAATGCTGCCCCCATGACCTTCAGATGATTGGCAACCATCACAGATCTCCTTCAAGGCGAAATGCTCCGTCATTGGAGCGGTCGAAGCATCCCTCCAACACATCGCCCATGACCGGGCCGCGATCACATATCGCGCCCTCGGTTTCGTCAAAGACGTGACATGGACCGGGGAAGTAACGGGACTTCCCTCGGTCCGTCCCGCGTTCAGCCGACCACGTCGATCCGGTTGTTGCTGCGGTCGGCATCCGGCAGCTTGGCGTCTGGATCGAGCGTGATGTGCACGATCTTCTGCGTGGTCGGCACCCGCAGCTTCGGCGCGGCCTGCTGCAGCCATGCTTCCACCGGCACGCGGCGATCGAGGTGGCTGCCATCGGCCAGGTCGATGCGCAGCGTCGCCGGCATCACCAGCTTCTGCCGGCTGAGCAGCGTGATCAGCACGCCCTTGGCCGGGTCGTGCTCGACGTACTCGGCCGAGGCCACGCCCATGTCCAGCTGCCAGTTGTTGAAGTACCAGCCGCGCCACCACCACGACAGGTCCTCGCCGGCCTCGCTCTGCATCAGCCGGAAGAAGTCCGACGGCGTCGGGTGCTTGAAGGCCCAGGTCGCGATGTACTTGCGGAACGCGGCATCAAAACGCTCCGGGCCGAGGATCTGCTCGCGCAGCAGCACCAGCCCCAGCGCACCCTTGAAGTAGGTCAGCGGGTGACGGTACTTCTCGCTGATGGCGTCGGCCTGGTCCATCAGCGTCGGTGCGCTGGCATCGGCCAGCATCGGCAGGATTTCCTCGACCGGATTGCCGCCCTTCGGCGCGTATTCGTTGTCGCGCTTGGGCGCGTATTCGCCGTGGTTGAACGCGTCGGAGGCGTAGACGTCGATGAAGGTGTTGAAGCCTTCGTCCATGAACGCATGCCGGCGCTCGTTGGAGCCGACGATCATCGGGAACCAGGTATGGCCGATCTCGTGCGCGCTGATCCAGAACAGCGGCTTGCCGGTGTCCTCGTAGCCATCGAACACGATGCCCGGGTACTCCATGCCGGCACCGTAACCGCCGAGGTTGATCGCCGCCGGCCACGGGTACGGATACCACTGCGAGAAGTGCTCGACCACGCCCTTCACGTACTCGGTGGAACGCTTCCAGTTGTCGGCGCCTTCGACCGGATAGACCGACATCGCCAGCGATGATTTGCCGTCGGGCAGATTGATCCGTGCCGCATCCCAGACAAAGGTCGGCGAAGCGGCGAAGGCCACGTCGCGGGTGTGATCCATGTGGAAGCGCCAGGTCTGGGTACCGCTGCGGGTCGGCCGGCTGGCGGGATCGGTGACCTCTTCCGGCGTGCGGATCAGCACCGTGGACTGGCTGCTGCGGGCCTGCGCCAGCCGCTGCTGCTGGGTCGACGTCAGCACCTGCTGCGGGTTGGTCAGCTCGCCCGAGCCGACCACGAGCCAGTTCCACGGCACGGTGACGGCGTAGTCGAAGCTGCCGTACTCGAGGTAGAACTCCGAGCCGAGGTAGGGCTGCGTGTCCCATCCGCGCAGGTCGTCGTAGACCGCCATGCGCGGGTACCACTGCGCGACCTCGAAGATCTCGCCGTTCCTGGTCGGCGTCACCGCGGTGCGCCCGCCCCAGGTGCCGGGCACGGTGTAGGCATAGTTGATATGCAGCTTCAGCGCCTTGCCCTGGCCGGCCAGCGGCTGCGGCAGCGTGACCTGCATGCGGGTGTCATCGACCACGAACTTGACCGGCTGACGCTTGCCGGCCAGCTCGACTTCGACACTGGCGATGCGGAAGCCGTCGGTGGTCTCGTTCGCCCCGCGCTGCCGGTCGGCGCGCGCCGCGCGCACGTCGCGGGCGCGCGCGTCGGCACGGTAGATGTTCTGGTCCAGTTGCACCCACAGCACGTCGAGCGTGTCCGGGCTGTGGTTGGTATAGGTGATCGTCTCCTGTCCAGTCAGCGTGTGCGTGGCCGGGTCGATCGTGGCGTGCAGGTCGTAGTCGGCGCGGTTCTGCCAGAACATCGGCCCCGGCACACCGCCACCACTGCGGTAGGCGCTGGGCGCATCCGGCAGTTGCAGCGGGGCGAACAGCGCAAGTGGATCGAAGCCGTCCGTGGCAGAAATCGGCGCATTCGCGGCCGACGACGTGGTGGCAAGGGACAACATCACTGCAGCAGCCAAACCACCGGACAGCGATCGGATCATGGACATCACCGCACGAACAGGAGGGGGGATGCCGATCTTAGATCCTGTCATGCCCATTTGGATGAGAAGCATGCGTTGGTGGCGGCGTGGAGCCGCTTCCGCGTGCCGCACCGGTGGCCGACGCAAGCCGCGAGGTGTCGGTTGCTTGTTGCAGACGCCTGCACTTCCTCGGACCAGACACGCCTATCGAACCGGCCGGCACGTCATGCGACTCAGTGCTCGCCGGAGTGCGGGTCATCGGCGCCGAGATGTCCCAGCCCCAGTCCAGCGCCCATGCCGAGCCCGGCACCTCCCGCGGCACCGCCCATTCCACCACCTCCACCACCGGCACCCGCACTGCCGCCACTCTTGCCGCCGTCACCGCCTGCGCCCTTGCCAGCGCTTCCGGCTGTCCGCAGCGGACCTTGCTCGGGAATCTCCAACGACGCTGGAATCGGCTCCAGATCCAGCGCCTGCCGGATGAATTGCCGCAGCGACACCACCAACTCGTGGGTGCGCACCGGCTGCCCCGCCACCATGTCGCGTGCGGCGCGCGCCGCCAGTTCCACCTGGACTTCGGTGCCGAGCAGGATCACGTCGGACAACGCGGCTTCGACCGCGTCGCGGATCCGCCTGCGCCGCTCGGATGCCCATTCGGCCAGCAGCACCTCGCGCTCGGCAGCCGGGGCCTGCTCGGCACGTCGGCGCAAGTCACGGCGGTGCGATGGATCGACTTCCAGCTCGCCGGTAAACGAGCCGCCGAGCACCTTGTAGGCCGCGATCAGGGTCTTGAGCCGCTCGTTGATCTGGCGATTCTCGCGCTCGCGCCGGCGCTGGATCGTCTGCATGACCAGCATGCGGATACCGACCGCCACCAGCGAGACCAGCACCAGTCCCAGCAGCGTGCTGAGAACCGCGCTCCAAGAGCTGAAATCGAGGTTGCGCATGTGGGAACCGGGCAATGGGATTCCGCACAGGGTGGGTGAATCGGGCGTGGAGGTGATGCGAAAGATGGGTTGAAAGGATCGGGCCAACTCGACTGGCCACTTCCTGACACCCGGCAGGATTTCTCAGCTGACCACAAAACCGTCGTCCCCGCGAAGGCGGGGACGACGGTCGCTTTTTAGTCGGCAACTGACGCCAAGGGCCGAGCACTCAGACCCCGACGAACGCTCTGGCAGAGTCCGAGAGCGGCAAACGCTCGCGTTGCTCCAGGGCGTGTCATCCAGCAAGCAACCTCATCCAAGGATGTCGGCCACTCCAACTTCAACCCAACAACGTCTCCAACACTGCCATCCGCACCGCCACACCGTTGGCCACCTGACGCAACACGCACGACTGCGGGCCGTCGGCGACCTCGTCGGTGATCTCCACGCCCCGGTTGATCGGGCCCGGATGCAGCACGACCGCATCAGGCGCGGCACGACGCAAGCGCTCGGCGTTCAGGCCGTACTCCACGTGGTACTGCTCCAGCGACGGCACCAGCCCCTCCTCCATGCGCTCCCGCTGCAGGCGCAGCATCATCAGCGCGTCGGCACCTTCGAGCATCGCGTCGAAGTCCTCGCCGACCACGCAGCCTTGCAGCATGTCGGCATCCGGCAGCAGCGACTTCGGCCCGCACACGCGGATCTCGCCGGCGCCCAGCGTGCGCAGCGCATCCAGATCCGAACGTGCCACGCGCGAGTGTTTGACGTCGCCGACGATCACCACCTTCAGTTTCGAGAAGTCCGCGCCCTTGGTCTGGCGCAACGTCAGCATGTCGAGCAGGCCCTGGGTGGGATGCGCACTGCGACCGTCACCGGCGTTGATCAGCGCCGTGCCCTCGCCCGCCGCCGCGGCCAGGCGCTCGACCGCCCCATCCTCGGGATGGCGCACCACGAAACCGCGCACGCCCATCGCCTCCAGGTTCTTCATCGTGTCGCGATCGGTCTCGCCCTTGCGGGTGGACGAGGTCGAGGCGTCGAAGTTCAGCACGTCCGCACCGAGCCGCTGCGCCGCCAGCTGGAACGAGCTGCGGGTACGCGTGGACGGTTCGAAGAACAGCGTGCACACCGCGGTACCGGCCAGCACGCTGCGCTTGCCGACACGACCGACCGCGGCATCGCGGATCTGGCCGGCGCGATCGAGCAGTTGCAGCAAGGTGGCGCGCGGCAGGCCTTCCAGGGTCAGCAGGTGGCGCAGGCGTCCGTCCGAATCGAGTTGCATGGGAGTCATCACGTGAGGTCGGGAATCAGGGAAGAGGGGTGGCCTGGTCGGGCGCCGACAGCCAGCGCTCGACGATGACCGCAGCGGCCATCGCATCCAGCGCCTCGGCATCACGACGGCGCTTGCGGCCTTCGGCCCGCTCCTGGGCGAAACGGTGCGCGGCCTCGACCGAGCTGGAACGCTCGTCGACCAGCACCACCGGCAACCGATAGCGCTCGCGCAACTGGCGACCGAAGGCATGCGCACGCCGGCGCGCCGGCTGGTCCTCGCCGTCGAGCGTGAGCGGATCGCCGACCACCAGGCCGGTCGGGCGCCAATCCTTGTGCAGCCGGTCGAGCGTGGCCCAGTCTGGGCCGTCGCCACGCACTTCGATCATCGCCAGCGCCCTCGCGCCAAGCGCGCTGCCGATCGCCACGCCGATGCGTTTGGAGCCGACGTCGAAACCGAACACCGTGGCCTCGGGATGGATCGAAGACAGCTCAGGCATGTCCGCTGTAATCCGTCATCCGGAACAGGTCCACGCCGATACGCCTGGCCGCGGCCTGCCAGCGCTCATCCAGCGGCATGTCGAACAGCAGTTGCGCGTCGGACGGCGCGGTCAGCCAGCTGTTCTCGCCGATCTCGAATTCCAGCTGCCCGGTGCCCCAGCCGGCGCAACCGAGCGCGACGATGGCGTTGCGCGGACCGCGGCCTTCGGCCATGGCTTCGAGGATGTCGCGCGAGGTGGTCAGGTACAGCCCCTCGCTCACCTCCAGGCTGGAATCCCAGTCGCGTGCGTCGTCGTGGATCACGAACCCGCGCTCGGGATGCACCGGCCCGCCCGCCAACACGATCTGTTCGCGCAGTACCTCGTCGTCGGTGCCGATGCCCATCTGCGAGAGCACCTCGCCCAGGGTGTATTCGGACGCACGGTTGACCACCACGCCCATCGCGCCGCTGTCGTCGTGCTGGCAGATCAGCACCACACTGCGCGCGAAATGCGGATCGGACAGGGTTGGCAGCGCGATCAGCAACTGCTGGGTCAGATGGATGGGGGCCTCGGACATGCGCCTATTCTACGGGGCCACTGGTGGATGCGGGCACAGGCGTCCGTAGCGCCGAGCCTGCCCGGCTGAAGCGCTCCCGGCAAAGCCCCTGTCGAGCAGCTCGGCGCCACGAATCGCAGCCCCTACAATGGCCCGATGAGCGGATATTGCACGATCGCACCGGGCCACCCGGTGCACGACCACTACCACGGGCATGAGTACGGCTTTCCACAGCGCGAGGAGGCCGAACTGTTCGAGCGGCTGGTCCTGGAAATCAATCAGGCCGGACTGAGCTGGGAAACGATCCTGAAGAAGCGCGACGGCTTCCGTGCCGCCTATGCCGGCTTCAACGTCGATACGGTGGCGGCCTTCGGCGAGGACGACATCACCCGCCTGCTCGCCGATCCCGGGATCATCCGCAACCGGCTGAAGGTCCATGCGGCGATCCACAATGCCCAGGTGATCCAGCAGCTGCGTGAAACCCATGGAAGCTTCGCTGCCTGGCTGGACGCCCAGCATCCGTTGTCCAAGCCGGAATGGGTCAAGCGGTTCAAGAAGACCTTCCGCTTCACCGGCGGCGAGATCACCGGCGAATTCCTGATGAGCCTGGGCTACCTGCCCGGCGCGCATCACGCCGACTGCCCGGTGTACGCCCGCATCGCCAGGCTGGCCCCACCATGGATGCAGTCGCTTTTGTAGGAGCGGCTTCAGCCGCGATGGGGCTTTACCGGTAAAGCCCCTGTCTCTTCTACCCACCCGACGCTGCCGACGAATGTCCAACAGTGTAGATCTC
>NZ_JBYSVX010000012.1:0-122601 GCF_058986605.1 Pseudomonas sp. GW821-FHT07E12
GGCTTCAGCCGCGATGGGGCTTTCCTAGGGAAGCCCCATCGCGGCTGAAGCCGCTCCTACCGAATCACCCATCACGAATCACCCATCACGGCTCCTCCAACGCCCTCGCCACCGCGCGAAACACCCGCCGCATCTCCAGCGGCTTGTGCAGCACATGCACCGGGATGTCGGCCGGGTAGTGCTCGCGTTGCAGCGGGGAGCCGATGTCTTCCAGGACGATCGCCGGGCCCTGGTAGCCCAGTTCCTGCATCGTCAGCAGCAGGCTCACCGCCGACAGCAGGATGATGTCGCTGTCGACGATCACCAGATCCGGCAGCACACGCTGGCGGGTGAACTGCAATGCGGCGGCGCCGTCGATCGCCAGTTGCGGCTGGTAACCCTGGCTCGACAGCGCGTTGCCCAGCAGCGACAACCGCGTGGCCTCGCCGTCCACCAGCAGGATGCGCTGGCCCTTGCCCGGCACCAGCGGCGCGTCGGGCTCCACTTCCGGCGCTGTACCTGCGCGGACCGGCAGCAGCAGATCGAAGCGGGTGCCCTGTCCCGGCGCGCTCTTGACGTGGATGCTGCCGCCGTAGGACTCGACGATGCGCTTGCACGAGACCAGCCCCAACCCGGTGCCGTCGACCTTGGTGGTGAAGAACGGGCTGAACAGGCGTACGCGGGTTTCCTCGCTCATGCCGATGCCGGTGTCGGCCACGTTGATCCGCACGCGGTCATCGCCCTCGGCAACGGCCGACAACGTCAACACACCACCCTTGGGCATCGCCTGCAACGCGTTCAATCCCAGGTTGAGCAGGCACTGCTGCAGCTCGGTGTAGTTCGCCTCCACGCTCAGCGCTTCGTCGACCTCGTCCAACTGCAGCCGCACGCCTTCGGGCAGGCTGCTCTTGAGCAGCATCTGCACCGCCTGGAACAGCTGCGCGATCGCCACTTTCTCGCGTGGCTTGCTCGACCCGCGCACGAACGACAGCATCGACTCGGCCATCTCGTGCCCGCGCCGTCCGCATTCGGCCACGACGCTGGCAAGCTGGCGCAGCTGCGGATCATCGGTACGCCCGGCCAGCAGGTCGGGCACGATCAGCAGTGGCTGCAGGATGTTGCGCAGGTCATGGCTGAGGCCCGCGGCCAGCAGTGCCAGGCTCTCCAGGCGCTGCGCGCGCATCAGCTCGGCCTCGACGCGCCGACGGTCCAGCTCCGCTCGCGCCTCGCGCACTGCCCGCACCACCGCGGTCGGCAGGCGCGTCGGGTTGTGCTTGATGATGTAGTCGTTGGCGCCGTCCTGCAGCGCCTTGATCGCAGTTTCCTCGCCCATGGTGCCGGAGACGAAAACAAACGGCGTCGCCGCATTGTTCTCGCGCACCACGTGCAGCGCCTCGTAGCCGGAGAAGCCCGGCATGCTGAGATCGGACAGCACGATGTCCGGCTCGAACGCCTCCAGCGCCAGGCGCAGCGACTCCTCGTTGTCCACCCGCTCGAACGTGGCCTCCAGGCCGGCTTCGATCAACTGGTCCGACAGCAGCTCGGCATCTTCCGGCGAATCCTCGATCAGCAGGATGCGCAACGTCCCAAGCTTTGCACCTTCGTGCGACATCGCGATCAAGCCTGCTCCGGAGCCTGGTTGATCACCGCCCAGAACGTGCCCAGCGTCTTGACCGCATTGAAGAACTGATCCACGTCCACCGGCTTGACCACGTAGGCGTTCACGCCCAGGTCCCAGCTGCGCGCCAGATCGCGTTCCTCGCGCGAGGACGACAGGATCACCACCGGCAGGCGCTTGAGCTGCTCATCGGCGCGGATCTGCTTGAGCACTTCCAGCCCATCCATGCGCGGCATCTTGATGTCCAGCAACAGCACCGCCGGCAGGCCTTCCTCGCGACCGGCAAAGACGCCGCGGCGCAGCAGGTAATCCATCGCTTCCACGCCATCCTCCACGTGCACGATCGGATTGGCGAGCCGGGCTTCGCGGAGCGCATCGGCGGCCATTTCCGCGTCGGCGAGGCTGTCTTCGGCAAGCAGGATGGTACGGATGGCGGTCATGCTCTGGACTCTCGATGGGGCGCTTCAAGCGCCGTGGGCAGGACGAAATGGAAGGTGGCACCCTGGTCGACGGCGCCCTCGGCCCAGACGCGGCCGCCGTGGCGCGAGAGCACGCGTCGCACGCTGGCCAGGCCGATTCCGGTGCCGGGATACTCGCTGGCCTTGTGCAGTCGCTGGAACACGCCGAACAGCTTGCCAGCGTAATCCATCTCGAAACCGGCGCCGTTATCACGGACGGTGAAATGATGGCTGCCGTCGGGCAGCACCTCGTAGCCGACCTCTATACGCGCCACATCGCGCTTGGCGCTGTACTTGACCGCGTTGCCGAGCAGGTTCGTCCACAACTGCCGCATCATGTTCTCGTCGGCCACCAGGATCGGCAGCGGCGCGATGCGCCAGTCCACGCGATGCCCGGCATCCTCGCTCTGCAGGTTGGCATCCAGGATCGAACGCGTCTCGGCCACCAGCGATTGCATGTCGACCGCCTGCATCCGCAATGCGCTGCGGCCCAGGCGCGAATAGACCAGCAGATCATCGATCAGCGACGCCATCCGCCGCGCCGAACTGCTGATGACCTCCATGTAGTGGCGTGATTTCTCGTCGGCGCTTTCATCCAGATGACGCGAGAGTTTGTCGGCGAAACCGGCGATGTGGCGCAGCGGGGCACGCAGGTCGTGCGAGACCGAGTAGCTGAAGGCCTCCAGCTCGCGGTTGACCTCCGATACCTGCTCGATCTTGCCTTCCAACTGCCGGTTCAGTTCCTGGATGCGCTGCTGCGCGGCTTTCTGCAGGCTGATGTCGCTGACCGTCATCAGCACCACTTCGTCGTCCGCATCCGGCAGCGGCATGCGCCGTGCGTTGAGCAGCATGGTGCGGGGCACGCCGTCGGCGCCGCGCTGCTCGTGTTCGAAGTCCCACAGTTCGCGTCCGCGCAGCAGGATGTCCGACAACCGTTGATGGATCTGTACGTCGTCCCAGGCGCCTTCGCCGATGTCCTTCAACGGCACCTGCGCGGGCGCACCTGGACGTTCGTCCAGCCCATACAGCTCGGCGAACGCCGGGTTGTGCAGGATCACCCGCTGCCTGCCATCGAGCAGCACGATCGGTTCGCGCACGGTGTGCAGCACCGCCGACGCGCGGCCGCTGGCATGCAGGAACGCACGCTCGGCCAGCAGGCGGCGACGGATCTGCCGCTGCAGCAGCCAGATCACCGTGCCCAGCAGCAGCAACTGCACGATCAGCGCGCCCCAGCTGAGCATGCTGTAACGGGTGCGCTGGCGCTGTATTTCGCGCTGCCGCTGCGCCAGCAGGCGTTCCTCTTCCAGTTGCAGGTCGTTGATGAGGTCGCGTATCGGGCTGCCGACCGTCATTTCCTCGAACAACGCACGCACCCGCGCGGGGTCCTGGGTCGCCGCGATCTGCTCGACCATCGCCATCCGCCGCTCGACGGTGGCCTGGGCGCGGCCGATGCGCAGCAACTGGTCGCCATTGTCGCGGGTCAATTCGGCCAGCCGCGCCAGCGCGGCTTCGGTCTGCACGCGTCCCTCGGCCATGCGCTCACGCAGGATCGGCTTGTCGATGCCGTATGAACGCGCCAGCGCGGCCGACTCCAGATCGCGCAACGCTGCTTCCACCCGCTGCGACTGTTCGCGTACTTCCTGGCTGTGGGAGGCCCAGTTGGCCGCGACATTGGCGTTCCTGGCCATCTGCTGCAACAGCAACGAGGGCACGACGACGATCAGGAACACCGCCAACGCCAGCAACGGCAGGCGCCAGCGGTCCCAGACGTCTTCAGTGGTCGTTGCCTGCATCGATTCCTGTTCCGATTGCCCACACGTTCCGTGACGGCGAAGCATTGTCCGCCATCACTTACGCCCCCGGGTGAACGATTAAGTCTCCCCCGCTCATGACATTCCTGAACGGAGTGAAAATCATACGTGGACAGCGTGTGAAGATGGTGCAGAGAGATTACGCGCCAAGCTCCAGAAAATTCGCGGGAAATCTTTTGTCGGCAGTTCTTTGTGGGAGGGACTTCAGTCCCGACGCTTTACCGGTAAAGCCCGTCGGGACTGAAGTCCCGCCCACAGGATCGCCACCCACCGCGACGGAACCAGGAAAAAGGGCGCGTCGATGACGCCCCCTTCACAGCGAACTCCACGAAAGCCGCCTCGTCCCGCCTGCCGGAAGCGAATCGACGGCAGGCGTTACTTCTCGGCCGTCTTGTGCGGCTTACCGGACTTGCCGACCACCTTGAGCTGAGCAGCCTCCACTTTACGCACGCCCTTGATGTGCCTGGCGGTGGAGAGAGCCTGGTCGCGCTGGGCGCGGGTGTTGACCTCACCGGACAGCGTCACCACGCCATTGACGGTATCCACCTTGATATCGCGACCGGGCATGTGCCGTTTCGCCAGCAGCTCGCTCTTCACCTTGGTGGTGATCCAGGTATCGGTCACCGGCTCATCCGATGCCTTCGACCACTCCGGCGGCGGATCGACCGCCAGCACCTGCCCTGCAACCACCAGCAGACCCAGCGACAACGACGCAGCCAGCATCCTGAGAATCAACGGATCGCGCTTGCTCATCCTGGTTCCCCCTTGACGCGTGTCGCGCAGTGTTCCGTGCGCTCCGTGCAACGCGCGTGAGCGGTGCATGCAGGCGCTGTGAACCCTTCGCGCGAAGCCGGCTCGCTTATCATCCAAGGCCCTGTCCACGCTTCGGCAACCGATGACACGCTCCGGACCATTCAACGTCGCCCTGTTGGGCTACGGCTACGCAGGACGCGTGTTCCACGCGCCATTGATCGCCGCCACCGATGGACTGGCGCTGCACAGCATCGTGTCCAGCCAGGCCGCGGCCGCCGTGGATTTCCCCTCCGCGCGCGTGGTCGAGCGGGCGCAGGCGCTGGCCGATCCGGACATCGATGCGATCGTCATCGCCACGCCCAACGACACCCATGCCGCGCTCGCCTGCGAGGCACTGGCCGCAGGCAAGCACGTACTGGTCGACAAGCCGTTCGCGGTGACCGCCGGCGAGGCCCGGCGCATCGTCGCCGCAGCCGAGAACGCAGGCCGCATCGCCAGCGTGTTCCAGAACCGTCGCTGGGATGCCGATTTCCTGACCGTGCGTGGCCTGATCGAAACCGGCGAGCTGGGCCGCATCACGGAGTTCCATTCGCACTTCGACCGCTTTCGTCCGCAGGTGCGCGATCGCTGGCGCGAGAGCGATGCACCCGGTGCCGGGCTGTGGTTCGATCTCGGCCCGCACCTGCTCGATCAGGCGCTGCAATTGTTCGGCACGCCGCAGGCGATCCAGGCCGACATCGCCACGCAACGCGATCACGCCCGCAGCGACGACTGGTTCGACGTGGTCCTGCACTACCCACGCATGCGCGCGGTGCTGCACGCCGGCTCGCTGGTCGCCGATGCACGGCTACGCTTCGCAGTGCATGGCGATCGCGGCAGCTTCGTCAAACAGGGGCTGGATACGCAGGAGGACGCATTGCGTGCCGGGCAGCGCCCAGGCGGAGCTGATTGGGGCCTGGACCCACGGGACGGCAGCCTGACCCGTGTGGACGAGGACGGCCACACCAGCACGATCACCATCACCAGCGAGCGCGGCGACTATCGGCGTTGCTATGCGCAGTGGCGCGATGCGATGGCCGGTATCACGCCGCCGCCGGTCACCGCGGCCCAGGCGTTGCAGCTGATGGAGCTGCTGGAACTGGCGGTAAGCAGCGCACGGCTGGGGCGGCGGCTCGACGTGCCTTCCATCATCTGATCGCTCGACTGCTGACGCAGGAGCGGCTTCAGCCGCGATGGAGCTTTCCCATTTGAATCCCCGCACATGGATGTGCGGGCTTTTGCAGAGGGATCTGCATGAAAGCCCCATCGCGGCTGAAGCCGCTCCTACGCTAAAAACCGACTTATCCGCCGTCGGCCTCGGTCTTCATCACGTGGCCGCCGAACTGGTTGCGCATCGCCGACAACAGCTTGTCGGTCAGCGAGTCCTTGTCGCGCGAACGCAGCCGCTCCAGCAGCGACAAGGTGATCACCGGCGCCGGCACGTCCAGATCGATCGCCTCGGCCACGGTCCAGCGGCCTTCGCCGGAATCGGCCACGTACGGCGCGATGCCATGCATGTCCGGATTGTGCTTGAGCGCCTCGGACGTGAGGTCGAGCAGCCACGAGCGCACCACGCTGCCGTCGCGCCAGATCTCGGCGACCTGGTGCAGGTCGAGGTTGAACTCCTGCTTGCGCTGCATCAGCGCGAAACCCTCGGCATAGGCCTGCATCAGCCCGTACTCGATGCCGTTGTGGACCATCTTGGTGAAATGGCCGGCACCGCTGGGGCCGACACGTCCCCAACCGGCGTCCGCTTTTGGTGCAAGCGTGGACAGGATCGGCGCCAGCTGCGCGACCACCGCCTCCTCGCCGCCGACCATCAGGCTGTAACCCTCCTGCAATCCCCACACGCCGCCGCTGGTGCCGCAGTCGACATAGCTGATGCCCTGCGCACGCATTGCTTCCGCACGCCGCTGCGAATCCTTGTAATACGAATTGCCGCCGTCGATGACGATGTCGCCGGTGCCGAGCAACGGCTGCAGCTTTGCGAGCGTGTCATCGACCACCTGGCCGGCCGGCACCATCAACCAGACCACGCGCGGCGCGGGCAGCGAGCTCACCAGTTCGGCCAGCGAGGCATACGGCGCGATGCCCTTGGCCTGGGCCGCATCACGGGCGGCCTGTCCCAGATCGAAGCCACCGACATGATGACCGCCGCGCACCAGCCGCTCGGCCATGTTCGCGCCCATCCGACCCAGCCCCACCATTCCAAGTTGCATACGTCACCTCGATCCGGTTGTTGTGATTAGGGTGGCACGAACGCGTTGCACTGGCGCTTGCGTGCCGTCAATGATCCGTTCCAGCAGCAGCCTCTTCGCATGCGTCCACGCGGCTGTCGATCCAGCGACGGTACAGCGTCGTGTGCAGGTTGTGCAGCGTCAGGTCGATCGAATACGGCGTACGCGGGTTGCGATCGAGCAGGCGCGCGACGTGATAGCCGATCGGGTGCACGCCCTGTGGATGCACGTAGACCATGAAACCGCGATAGAACGGGTCGTCGAGCAACGCCAGCATCTGCATGACCAGCGCCTGCTGCGCCGGCGGCAGGTTCGCACGCAGCCCGGCATCACGCTCGTAGAGCAAGCGTTCGAAGCGCCGATAGCTCTGCTGCGGCATTTGCCGCGCCAGTTCCCAGATGCGCCGGTTCATCGTGTCGTAGTACGCCAGCCCGCCATGCACGGCCAGCGCATCGGCCGCCTCGGCACTGACATCGACCACGATGAAGTTCTCGGCCTGGTTGTTGATGTCGTCCAGATAGGTTTCATCGAAGACGTGCGCGATGAAACCGGGTGCGCCCATGAACGCCTGTCGGCCCAACGCGGCGGTCTTCTCGGCCTTGCCGTCGGCGAACAGCTCACCGGCATGCCGACCCAGCAGGATGCTGTCGGTGTCGTGCAGGGTCATGAACGTGCCGATCGACAGTTCCGGGGCAGTGAACGCACGGTCGAACGCAGCATCGCCATACAACTCACGCTGCGTAGCGAGCTGGGCCACCTGCCGGCCGACGCCGCAATCGGAGCGCACGTACCCCGAATAGAAGGCCTCCAGCGCGCGCGCATTGCCATCGACGGGCCGGTAACCGCGTCCGAAGCTGCGGAACCGCTCCCAGCCCTGTGCGTGCGCGCCGCGCAGGCCAAATCCGATCCAACCGAGCTGGATCGCGCTGAATCGATACCCCGGGTTTTCCTGCAGGCGCGCAGCGGCATGGCGTGCGGCATCGCCCAGTTTGAACGCGTAGGCGCACTGACTGGCCTGACCGTCGAGCACATCGCGCAGCAGCCGGCGGCGTTCACCGTCATCGATCTTCGCCGGCAGCATCAGACGCAGATCGCCGGCTGCCTGGGCCTGCGCCAACGAATCGCGTCGGCACGGCGATCCTGCTTCGATCCGGACCTGCGTCGCGCGCTCGTCGATACGCCAACCCAACTCGCGCAGCACCGCTTCCAGGCAATGCGAGGACGCATCCTCCAGCGTCGAGGCCTCGACCAGCCCGCCGACCCAGCACAGCATCAGCCATGCCGACATCCGCCAGGCACGGCGCCACCACGCGATCCTGTGCTCATCTGCACGTCGGCCCATCGATACGATTGCCGGAAAGGGAGCGGAAGCATCGCGTCGAGCGCGTTCAGGCCATGCGAATGCAGCAGGCCGCGCGCAGGCCTCTTTCGCTCGTCATCCCCGTGCACGCAGGGGTGACGAAGCCCCTCCCGCTATCGCGCGCGGATCAACGCCGCACACGCTCGCACACGGTCTCGACCACGCGGTCGCCGTTGTTTTCCTGGCGCTGCCCCTGGATATAGCGACCGGTCGCACCGCCGGCCACCGCGCCGCCGACGGTGGCGAGCTTCTTGCCGCTACCACTGCCGAACCGGCTGCCGACCAGCCCACCAACCACCGCACCGGCCACGGTGCCACCCACCCGATTCGGGTCGGAGCTGTTCTTGTGCACTTCTTCTTTGTGGCACTTCACCACCGTGCCATCGTTGAAGCGGCGCCCTTCGTCCTGCGGGCCATAGCTCTGCGCCTGCACGGCGCCCACCATCAGCATCGACAACAACGACGCACCGACAAACGTCTTGCGGATACGCGTATTCATGACCGCACCTCCACACTGCGCCGACGATTCGCCGGCCCGTGTGATCACTGTGCTGGCTCGCCGGCGAATACCCCGTGAAGTGCACGCACCCGGTTAAGCGCACAGCCGGAGGCGTGAACGCCGCCTCACGACCGGCTTGCGTCTGCCGCCGGCGTAACATCCTGTGATGCCGCCGGCGCGGCCACCGGTGCAGGCGCAGCTTCGACCGGAGCAGGTGCCGGTACGGATGCAGGCGCTGGCTTGGCCGGTGCAGGCGGCAGGTATGTCTGCAAGCGCTCGAAGAAACGGTCATAGAACGCCGCATCCTGCACCGTGCTGCTGGCGACCTTGACCAGCGAATCGTCGGTGCTGCCGATCGGCAACGAAACCGAGCCGAGCACGCTCACCCCCACGCTCGCCGAGGTCGGGCTCTTCTTCAGCGCATAGCGATCCTGCAGCGCACTGACGAACACCCACGACTTGCCATCGCCCTGCGCCACGCACGAAACACGCAGATCCAACTGTTCGTGGCTGTCGTCCTTGGGCTGGAAATTCTTGCTGCCCTCCACCGCCGCCGCATCCGCACGCGAGACGATGTAGCCCTGGCTCAGCAGCACGCGCCGCGCCGCTTCGCACACCCCGGCCGGCGTGGCATTGAAGCTGCGCGAATAGGTGTTGTCGGAATTGAACGTCTCGCGCATCAGCATCGTGTCGCCCTTGCCGGCGCAACCGGACAGCCCGGCGGCCAGCAGCAGGCCGAAGGTCACTGACGCTTGGCGGGAAAGACTCATGGCGAACATCCGGTCAGTCGATAACAGAGGCTGGAGATTATCGCGCAACCGCCGTGAGGATGATCCGCCGCCACGACGGCACTTACGCCCCGGTTAGCGAACGCCCACTTGGACACATCCGCGTAAACACGGACATGGCACCCTTGCCGCTTTCGACCATGCAAGGAACCCGGATGTCCGGATACAGGATGGCTTCACGTCTGCCGGCCATGCTGCTGGTGCTGTTCGGTGTACTCGCTGCGGGCCAGGCGATGGCGGCGGATGCACTGCGGGTCATGTCATTCAACGTACGCGTGCCCGTCGATACCGACGGCGACAAGCGCTGGGAAGTCCGCCGCAGTTCGATGGCCGAGCTGATCCGTCAGCAGCGACCCGACATCTTCGGCACCCAGGAACTGGTGAACAAGCAGGCCGACTACCTGGCGGCGCAACTGCCTCACTACCACTGGTTCGGCCGCACCCGCGACGGCAGCGAAGACGGCGAGCGCATGGGCGTGTTCTACGACACCCGTCGCCTGAAACTGTTGGACTCCGGCGACTTCTGGCTGTCGGACACGCCCGAGGTGGCAGGCAGCATCAGCTGGGGGCACCCGCTGCCACGGATGGTGACCTGGGGTCTGTTCGAGCGCGTTTCCGATCATCGCCGCTTCTATCTCTTCAACACCCACCTGCCCTATCGCGGCGAAGACGAGCCGGCACGCACCAAGGGCGCGGCGCTGATCGTCTCGCGACTGAAAGCACTACCCTCCGATATTCCGGTGGTGGTGACCGGCGACTTCAACACCACGCCCGACAGCCCGACCCACCGCACCCTCACCGCGATGCTCACCGATGCACGTGAGCAAGTACCGCACCCGGCCGGCCCGGAAGCGACCTTCCACGATTTCACCGGCCACCCCGATCGACGCATCGACTGGATCCTCAGCCGCGACCTGACCGCAACCCGCTACGCCACGCTCGACGCCCGCCCGGAAGGCCATTGGCCCTCCGACCATTTCCCGGTGATCGCCGAATTTGCGTGGCCATGACGAAGCCATGAACACCGCTGTTGCTGTTGCTGTTGTTCGTGCTTTTGCTTCGGCTGTTTTTGCGGGGACGACGGTAGAGAGATCGCGAAGGTGCCGCCCGCGTGGAAGATAGCGGCTGAACGGGTACGACGGTTGATCGATGCCGTGGAAAGGAAAGTACGCCCCCTTCCACACGAATACGACGAACACGAAAAAAGCCAACTCCCAACCCCAACTAATCACAACCCCTCACCTCAGCCAACCAATCCCGCAACCGCCCCACCGGCGTCCCCCCAACATCCTGCGCCCGAACCACAATCCACAACTGCCGCGGCGCCCAATCGTCACGCAGCTGCACCGTCGCCAATCCCTCACGCACCTGCGAACGGAACGCCGCCGCCTGCGGCAGGATCGCGATGCCGGCACCCCGCGCGACCATCCGGCACACCGCCTCCACGTCCTGCACATGCGCGCGCACCCGCAGCCGCCCACCACCGCGCGCCGCCTGCGCGACCAGATGCCGCTGCAGCGCGCTGTCGCTGGCCAGCCCGATGAAATCCTCGTCCAGCAATTCCATCAGCGACATGGCCGCGCCCGCAGCCAGGCGATGCTCGCGCGATACCACCAGCACCAGCCGATCCTCGCGGAATGGCAGTGCATCCAGGCCATCGAACGCGGCATACCCGGCCACCACCGCCAGATCGGCACGCTCCTCGCGCAATGCCTCCACCGCGGCCTCACTGCCGCGCTCGGCCAGCGCCAGATCGATGCCCGGATGCGCCTTCAGGAAATCCGCCAGCAGTTCCGGCAGCCATTCCGACAGCGCCGCGGTATTGGCCAACATCCGCACCGTCGCCTTGCTGCCACCGGCATGTTCGGCCATTTCCGCCTGCAGGGCATCGACCTGGCGGCGCAGCTGACGCGCCTGACGCAGCAGCGCGCGTCCGGCGCTGGTCAGCTCCACACCACGGCGCCCGCGCTCCAGCAGGCGCACCCCGGCCTGCTGTTCCAGTTCGCGGATACGGGTGCTGGCCGCCGCCAACGACAGCGCCGCGCGCTCGGCACCCGCGGTGATGCTGCCAGCCTCGGCGACGGCGACGAACAGCCGCAGATCGGTCAGATCGAAATGCATGGCATCGCTCCAGCCTTCGCCAATCCGGAAGGCTGGCTCATGATATTCCGCATTGTCCGCCTCCACACCGACGCGGAAGCTAGGCACCATGAACACTGCACTGGCCTCGCACCTGGTTCCGATCCTGCTGGTTTTCCTGCTGGCGGGCACCGTCAAGGGCGTCACCGGGATGGGCCTGCCGACCGTGGCGATGGGTCTGCTGTCGCTATGGCTGGCGCCGGTGGAAGCCGCCGCCCTGCTGGCACTGCCTTCGCTGTTGACGAATCTTCAACAGGCCTGGGGAACCCACACCGGTACGCTGCTGCGTAGGCTCTGGCCGATGCTGGCCGGTATCGCGATCGGGACCTGGGCCGGCGCCGGTCTGCTGACGGGACAGGACCCGACCCCTGCCCGATTCGGCCTGGCGGTGCTGCTGGTGCTGTACGCGCTGCTCGGGCTGGCCCGCTGGCAACCGGTGCTGCCGGCACGCTGGGAACTATGGCTGGGACCGATCGCCGGCACTGCCACCGGCCTGCTGACCGGCGCCACCGGCGTGTTCGTGCTGCCCAGCGTGCCTTATCTCGGCGCATTGCAGCTGAAGCGCGATGCGCTGGTGCAGGCACTGGGGCTGTGCTTCGGTACCGCCACGCTGGCGCTGGCCGCAGCGCTGGCAATGCGCGGTGCAATGTCGCTGGATTCGCTGCCGGCCTCGCTGCTGGCACTGTTGCCGACCGTGGTCGGCGTCGCGCTGGGCACACTGCTGCGCCGTTACCTGTCGCCGCTGATCTTCAGGCGCGTGTTCTTCCTCACCTTGCTCGCACTCGGCCTGCATCTGGGCTGGCAGTCGCTGCGCTGATTGCCAGGATGTTCTCAACTGTAGGAGCGGCTTCAGCCGCGAGAAGCTTTCCCAGGAAAGCCCCTCGCGGCTGACGCCGCTCCTACGCAAGAAAAAAGCGCGCCGCTGGAGGCCAGCGGCGCGCTTTGGGTTCACCCGGAAAAACAGACCTCAGTCGGCCCAACGCCCCGGTGCCGTCGACTGCGGCAGCACCTGCGCCGACAGCGGGTGATCCTGCTCGAGCAGGTTCACCGCATCGGTCAGGATCGCCGCCGACTCATGCAGCAGCGGGTCCGGACGCTTGTCGGCCAGCTTCTCGCGTGCGGTGTCCTTGGCGATGTCGCGCTCGCTGCCGGTCAGGCCGTCGTCGGTGTCGTCAGCCAGCGGGTCCAGCGGCAGGCCCAGCTGCTTGCGGATCTGCTGACGTTCCTTGCGCTGGCCTTCCTGCTTCTCACGCTCGGTGCGGCGATCTGCCTCGTTGAGCGAGACGTACTTCTTGGCCTTTTCCTCGCGGAACTGGTCCACATCCTGCTCCCACCACTGGAACTCCTTGTCCTGGGCGATGCGGGTCTTGTGCAGCGTGTCCAGCTTCGGCAGCAGCGCCGCGAAGTTGCCGTACTGGGTGTGCTGTACCGCGGCGATGCGGGTCCACGGCAGCGCGTTGTCGTAGGTGCTCTCGCCGAACTCGGTGGCGTCCACGCTGGCCGGGAACGCGATGTCGGGCACCACGCCCTTGTGCTGCGTGCTGGAACCGCTGACGCGGAAGAACTGCGCGATGGTCAGCTTGACCTGGCCGAAGCGGTCGCCCTCGCTGGCCGGCCAGCGGTCCAGGTCGACGACGTTCTGCACCGTGCCCTTGCCGAAGCTGGTCTCGCCGATCACCAGGCCACGCCCGTAATCCTGGATCGCGCCAGCAAAGATCTCCGAGGCCGAGGCCGAGCCGCGATTGATCAGCACCGCCAGCGGACCATCCCACGCGACCTTGTCGTTGCGGTCGCCGTTGACCGTGACGCGGCCACCGGACTCACGCACCTGCACCACCGGGCCCTGCTCGATGAACAGCCCGGTCAGCTCGATCGCCTCGTCCAGCGAACCGCCGCCGTTGTTGCGCAGATCCAGCACCACGCCATCGACCTTGTCGGTCTTGAAGCCTGCCAGCAGCTTGGCGACGTCGCGGGTAGCCGAGGCGTAGTCGGTCGCGTTGCGGCGACGGCCTTCGAAGTCCTGGTAGAAACCGGGCAGCTTGACGATACCGATGCGCCGCGCCGGGCCGCCGTCCTCGGCCGGGATGGAAATGGTCTCGCCCTTGGCGGCCTGTTCGGCCAGACGCACCTTCTGCCGGGTCAGCGTCAACGTGCGCGGCGCGCCATCGATGCCCGCCTCGGCCGGGATGTACTCCAGCCGCACCTGGGTGTCCTTGCTGCCGCGGATCTTGCCGACCACATCATCGATGCGCCAGCCGATCACATCCTCCATCGGCCCGTTCTTCTCCTGACCGACGCCGACGATGCGGTCACCGGGCTTGAGCGTGCCGTCCACCGCAGCCGGACCGCCCGGGATGATCTCGCGGATCACCGTCATGTCGTCCTGCTTCTGCAACTGCGCGCCGATGCCTTCCAGCGACAGCGACATCTGCTGGTTGAAGTTCTCGGCGGTGCGCGGGGTGAAGTAATCGGTATGCGGATCAACCGCGCTGGTGTACGCGTTGAGGAAGAACTGGAACACGTCCTCGCCCTTCAGCTCGCCGACCGACTTGGAGAGATTGGCGTAGCGCTTGTCCAGCGTCTTGCGGATATCGTCGGGCTTCTTGCCGGCAAGCTTGAGCCGCAGCCAGTCGTTCATCACCGACTTGCGCCACAGATCGTCAAGCTCCTTGTCGTCCTTGGCCCACGGCACCTTCTCGCGGTCGTACTCGAACTTCTCGTCACCGTTGAATTCGAAGTCCTGCTTGAGCAGCTTGCGCGCATAGGCCACGCGCTGATCGACGCGCTTCTTGTAGACACCGAACACCTCGAACGCCGGTGCCAGGTCGCCATCGCGGATCGCCGAACCCACCCCGGCCTGCGCCGGCGCGAACGCGTCGATGTCGGCCTGGGTGAAGAACTGCTTGCCGCTGTCGAGCGCTTCCAGATAGCGCTTGAACACGTCCTTGGACATCGCATCGTCGAGCGCGCGCGGCCGGTAGGCATAGCGGCTGTCCGAGAGCAGGCCGTACACCAGCTTGCTGGCGGTGGCCTGGTCGGGGGTGGCGGCGGCCGGCAGCGGCACGGCGTTGTCCGCCCATGCCGGCAACATCAGCGGAACCGTCAACGCCAGCGCCAGCACGCTGGAGGTAAGCAGGGTCTTGGCCTTGTATTTCATCAGGATGCTCTCGGCGCCGGGGCCGTGGAAGGTGCGGTGTTGACGTGGGACAACGTGACAGTGCCCAAAGTTGCGGCGCTTGTCATCCGGTTCATGATCCAGCCTACGGGGCGTGGCGTGACCGCGCGTGAACGCAACGGCGGCGGCGCGCCTGCACGCCGCTGGAGACAGCGAGGGTTTATCTGCCAGGCGCGCGTGGCGCTCAGGCGGCGACGCCGGCGCCGGCGGCCTGCTGGTCGGCGTGATAGGACGAACGCACCATCGGACCGGAGGCGACGTGGCTGAAGCCCAGCTCGTAGCCGTAGACCTCCAGCGCCTTGTAGTCCTCGGGCGACCAGTAGTGCATCACCGGGTGGTGATGCGCGGTCGGCTGCAGGTACTGACCGATGGTGATCATGTCAACGTCATGCGCGCGCAGGTCGCGCATGGTCGCCCGGATCTGCTCCATGGTCTCGCCCAGGCCGAGCATGATCCCGGACTTGGTCGGGATCGACGGATGCTGCGCCTTGAACTGCTGCAGCAGGGTCAGCGACCACTGGTAATCCGCGCCCGGACGCACGTTGCGATACAGGTCCGGCACGGTTTCGATGTTGTGGTTGAACACGTCCGGCGGGTTCTGCGCCAGGATCTCCAGCGCGCGCTCCATGCGGCCCTTGCCGCGGAAATCCGGCGTCAGCACCTCGATGCGGGTGCCCGGCGAGCGCTCGCGGATCGCCGCGATGCAATCGACGAAATGCTGGGCGCCACCATCACGCAGGTCGTCGCGGTCGACGCTGGTCACCACCACGTACTTCAGGCCCATGTCGGCGACGGTGTTGCCGAGGTTGGCCGGCTCGTTCGGGTCCGGCGGCTTGGGCCGGCCGTGGGCGACGTCGCAGAACGAGCAGCGGCGGGTGCAGACCTCGCCGAGGATCATGAAGGTGGCGGTGCCGTGGCCGAAGCACTCGTGGATGTTCGGGCAGCTGGCTTCCTCGCACACCGTGACCAGGCGGTTCTCGCGCAGCTTGGCCTTGAGGTTGGCCACCGCATTGCCGGACGGGATGCGCACGCGGATCCACGATGGCTTGCGCAGCACCGGCGCGTCGGCGAACTGCACCGGCGAGCGGTTGATCTTGTCGCCGCCCAGCTGCTTGACGCCGGTCTGCAACGGGGCGGACGGCGCGGTCTCGGTCGAGACAATCTGCAGGGGAATCGAACGGCTGATCGGCTGGTTCATGGCGATATGCGCGGTCAGTCCGCGTCGGAGAGATCGGGGAATTCTGAGAGGGCGCGCAACTCCAGGCCGAACTGGCGACCCAGTTGCTCCAGCAGCACGCGCTGGACGGCTTCCAGCCCGGAAGGCCCGCCCAAGTCTAGCACCGTGGTCACCTGCAGGCCCTGATAGCCGCAGGGGTTGATGCGCTGGAACGGCTCCAGGTCCATCGCCACGTTGAACGACAGGCCATGGAAGGTGCAGCCACGGCGCACACGGATACCGAGCGCGGCGATCTTGGCATCGCCGACGTAGACGCCAGGCGCGCCATCGCGGCGTAGCGCCTCGATGTTCCATTCGGCCAGGGTGTCGATGATCGCCTGCTCGATCCGGCACACGTACTCGCGCACGCCGATCTTGAGCCGGCGCAGGTCGAGCAGCGGGTAGACCACGATCTGGCCGGGCCCGTGATAGGTCACCTGGCCGCCGCGATCGACGTGGATCACCGGGATATCACCCGGCGCCAGCACGTGTTCGGGCTTGCCGGCCTGGCCGAGGGTGAACACCGGCTCGTGCTCGACCACCCAGAGCTCATCCGGCGTGTTCTCGTCGCGGGCATCGGTGAAGCGCTGCATCGCGCGCCAGACCGGTTCGTAGGGCTGGCGACCGAGCTGGCGCACCAGGCCGGGCCACACGACTGCATCGGGCACGGCGGTGTCGCAGGCCGTTGCTACAGCGTCCACTTCACTTCCGGGTGGTCGCGCAGCACCGCGTGGGCTGCGTCGTACTGCTCGCGCGAAGCGGCGCGAAAGCCGATCCGCACCGACACGTATTTGCCATTGCTGGAGTGCTTCCAGCTGATGCTCTCTTCCAGCAGCTCCACGCCGGTGGAGACCAGCAACCGCGGCAGCTCGGTCTCCAGACCCTTGTCGGCGGTACCCATCGCGCTCAGCTCGAACACGCCCGGGAACTGGAAGCCATGCTCGGGATTGTCGGATTTGATTTCCATGCCGGCCATTATCGGGCCGCGAGAAGGCAAACCCAAGCCCGTCTGGTCCACCACGGATTGCAACGGACTGGTGCAGCACGCGAGCTGGCGCACTGGCGCCAAGAGCAAATAAACTCCATAGTTCAATAATTAATTTCCATATTTGGCTGGCACGGTTGCAGGCGGCCTTGCCCTCCTTCCCCCAGGATCCCCCATGCCCCCACTGCGCACGTTGCCGCTTCTGCTGGCAATCGCCCTGTCGAGCACCACCACGTCGGCCCTGGCCGCCGAGCAATGCCGCCAAAGCACCCTCAGCCAGACCCCGCCAGCGGTCAATTTCCGGGTCGACAATGATCTGTTCGGCGGCGAGCACCAGGACCAGGGCTATACCAGCGGCGCGGTGCTGACCTTCGTCTCGCCGAATCTGGTCGACTACACCAGCGACCCCTGCCTGCCGGCGGCGGCGCGCTGGATCAACCGGTACCTGGAAAGGCTGCATCCGGGCGAGTTCGAGCAACAGAACATGGTGTTCTCGATCGGCCAGGGGCTGTACACGCCCACGGACTACACCCGCCACGACGTGATCCCGGACGACCGTCCGTATGCCGGCATCGTGATGGCCAGCTTCGGCTACAACGCCCGCAACGCCGACCACTTGCGCACCACCCAGCTGCAGTTGGGCCTGATCGGCCCCTGGGCGCTTGGCGAGGAGACCCAGAACGCGGTGCACAAGGTGCTCGACGACAACAAGTTCGAAGGCTGGAGCCACCAATTGCACAACGAGCCGCTGATCGGGCTGGTGCACGAGCGCATGCGGCGCTGGCCACGCGATGCCAGCCTCAATGCCGGCGGCTGGGGTTGGGATGCGATCAGCCACTGGGGCGGCGCCCTGGGCAATCGCGCCACGTATGCCAACGTCGGTGGCGAAGTGCGCTTCGGCTGGAAGCTGCCGGACGATTTCGGCAGCACCCCGACCCGCCCGGCCGGCGAGAACACCGCACCGAGCGGCAGCGCCCGGCCACGCGGCTGGTCCGCGCACATGTTCGTGACCACCGACGGGCGCTGGGTACTGCGCGACATCACCCTGGATGGCAATACCTTCCGCGACAGCCACAGCGTGGACAAGCGTCCGTTCGTGGCCGACATCGGCTACGGCATCGCGGTGATGCGCGGCCGCTGGAAATTCGCGGTCGCCCGCTTCCACCGCACCCGCGAGTTCGACGGGCAGCGGCACACACCGGCCTTCGGCAGCTTCACGATCAGTCGGATGTTGTGAGGTAGGGAATGGGGGAAACGGGAATGGGAGAAGCAGAAGCGTGGCTTCTGCTTCTCCCATTCCCTGTTCCCGTCTCCCCTATCCCAACAAAAAAGCCGGCTTGCGCCGGCTTTTCGTGATTACGATTTCCACCACATCCAGAAGCTGTCCCACAGGCGCTTGAAGAAGCCCGCTTCTTCGATCGCCGTGGTCGCCACCAGCGGCGACTCCGCCACGACCTTGCCGTCGAGGGTGACCTTGACCGTACCGATCTGCTGGCCCTGCTTGATCGGTGCGACCAACTGCTTGGGAATCTCGATGCTCGGCTTGAGCGCGTCGTAGCGGCCGCGCGGCACGCTCACCAGCAGCGGCGCGGCCACGCCCAGCTGCACCTGGTCGCTGGTGCCCTTCCATACCTTCTGCTGCGCGACGACCTTGCCCGGCTCGTACAGGCGGTGGGTCTCGTAGAAGCGGAACGCCCAGTTCAACAGCGCCAGCGAGTCGGTGGCACGCTGTGCCTCCGAGGTGTCGCCGAAGATCACGCTGATGATGCGCTGGTCACCGCGGATCGCCGAGTTGACGATGCAGTAGCCGGCCTCGGAGGTGTGGCCGGTCTTGAGGCCGTCCACCGACGGATCACGCCACAGCAGCCGGTTGCGATTGGGCTGGTGGATACCGTTGATCGTCAGTTCCTTGATCTTGTTGTAGGCATAGGTCTCCGGGTAGTCGCGGATCAGCGCGCGTCCCAGCAACGCCATGTCGTAGGCGCTGGAATAATGGCCGGCGGCCGACAGACCGGTGGCGTCCATGAACTGCGAGTCCTTCATGCCGATGCGCTGGGCGTAGCTGTTCATCAGCGCGACGAAGGCCTCCTCGCTGCCGGCGACGTGCTCGGCCAGGGCGATCGCGGCATCGTTGCCGGACTGCACCACCATGCCCTTTTCCATGTCCTCCAGACGCGCGGCCTGGTTGACCGGGAAGCCGCTGTAGCTGCCGTCGGTGCCGGCTCCGCCCTTGCGCCACGCGTTCTCGGTCATGGTCACCTGATCGTCGCGGGTGACCTTGCCGTTCTTCATCTCGGCAGCGATCACGTACGAGGTCAGCACCTTGGTCATGCTGGCCGGGGCCAGCCGCTCATGGATGTTCTCGCCCGCCAGCACCTGGCCGGACGCATAGTCCATCACGATCCAGGACTTGGACACGGCCGGCGCCGGCGCCGGCGGAATCTGGACCTGTGCGGCCGCGGCAGGCGCGGCGGCGACCGGCTGCGGCGTCGGGGTCTGTGCGGAGACCAAGCCGATGGCCAGGGTGGCCATGGCGGCAACGGCAAGAACAAGTCCCCGGCGCAAGGATGCGCCGTGCTGTTGTGAGGGACTCACAAAACGGAATTTCATCGAAGAACAACTCCTGGCGGCCGGGGCGGCCGTGACTGACAGGTGGTGGACCGCGCGGTCCGGCGACGGGAAGCGGGCATTGTAGGCAAGTAAAACGCGATCAGAGTCGCTTTTCCTCTGGCGTCCTGCCGATTTGCTGCGAGTCCAGAGGAAAAGCGGGCCTGGCCCCGGGGTGTTGCGTGCAGGACGATTCAGCGCGTGACGATCTGCGGTTGTCCGAATCCCAGACCCGCAATGCGACTGGCAAGTTCCGAAGCACTCGCATGGTCACGCGCATTCACGCGCAAGCGCCACATCGTGCGACCGCCGCTGGCGATGTCGCTGATCGTGGCGCCGACGATGCCGGCCGAGGCGAGCTGGGCCAGCGCGCGGTTGGCGTTCTCGCGGCTGGCGAAGCTGGCGACCTGCAGCAGGATGCTGCCGAGCGCAGCCTCGGCCATGCTCGGCCTGGCTTCCTCGACGACCGGCTCGACCTTGACCACCGGCTTCTCATCAGCGACGGCAAGCGTCACGACCGGCGCACCCGCAGCGGCGGCAACAGCGGTGCGGGCCGGTGTCGACGGCGCAGATGCCGACGATGCGACTGTGGCCGGCTGGCCGGTCGCCACGTGCACGCCCTGCGCCTTCATCCAGGCATCGAAATTGTCGGCATTGCCCGTCGCCTTGGCATCGGCGACGCGGTAGCGCCAGCGCTCATCGGAGCCGGTAGCCGCCGCTGTTGCGGCAGCGGGCGCGACCGGCTTGGGCGGCAGCTGGCCGACCAGCTTGTCGATCGCGCTGTCCTTCGGCTTCGATTCGATCTTCGCCACGGCAACCGTCGCTGCCGTCGTGCCGCCGCGGTTCTGGCGCCGGGCCAGCAGCGTCGGGTTGTCGGCTTCGGTCAGCCCGCGCACCTCGACGTTGCCGGTGCCACGTGCAGTGATGCCGAGCTTGACCGCCGCGGCATAGCTCAGGTCGATCACCCGCCCGTCGTGGAACGGACCGCGATCGTTGATGCGCACGACCACCGACTCGCCATTGTCGAGATTGGTGACCAGCGCGAAGCTCGGCAGCGGCAGCGTCTTGTGCGCGGCGGTGAAGGCGTACATGTCGTACACCTCCTTGTTCGACGTGAGCCGGCCGTGGAACTTCGAGCCGTAATAGGAAGCGGTGCCGCGTTCGACGTAGCCACCGGGATCGTCCCGCACCACGTAGCGCTTGCCCAGCACCTCGTAAGGCGACTTGTTGCCGACCGCCGAGCGCGGCTCGCGCGTCACCAGCGGCTCGGGGATGCAGGCCACGTTGGGCACGTGGTCGGGCGTGGAATCCTTCACCCCCGGCTTGTACAACCCGCCGGCGACGTAATCGCCACGCGTGGATGGATCCTCCTGCGCCGGTGCGTAGGGCGAGTTCGGCGGGCAGTGGGTGGCCGTGTAGGCCCTGCCCTCCACCTTCACGCCCTTCGATGCGACCGACGATGGCTTCTTCGGCGCACTGCTGCACGCCGCCAGGCCGAGGATCATCAGTACCGGGATCAGCGTTTTGATGTTCATGCCGGAGGTAGCTCCTTGCCGGCGATGGCCTCGGACAGCTGGAACACGGCCATCGCGTACATCTTGGAGATGTTGTAGCGGGTGATCGCGTAGTAGTTCTGGAAGCCCAGCCAGTACTGCTTGCCGGTGCCGTCATCCAGGCTGATCGGCGTGGCCGGTGTGCCGGCCACCACCGGCGCGGCCGGGTGATAGCCACGCTGCGACAGGTCCGCCAACGTCCAGGTCGGGGTCCAGTCGGTCGGATTGAATTCTTCGTGGCCGGGCGCCAACGTCGCCGGGATCGCGACCTGTCCGCCGCGCACCCAACCGCCCTTCTTGACGAAGTAGTTGGCGATCGAGGCGAATACGTCATCGAAGTTGTTGAACAGGTCGCGGCGGCCATCGCCGTTGCCGTCGACCGCGAACTGGCGGTAGCTGGACGGCATGAACTGGCCCATGCCCATCGCGCCGGCGTAGCTGCCGGTCAGCGTGGTGACGTCGAGTTTTTCTTCCTTGCCCAGCGCGAACAGCTGCGCCAACTCGTCGCGGAAAAACAGCTCGCGGCGTACTTCGCGTTCGAGCTTGTCCGGATCGCCACTGCGCGGGTAGCGGAACGCCAGCGTGTACAGCGCATCCAGCACGCGGTACTTGCCGGTGTTGCTGCCGTAGCTGGTCTCCACGCCGATGATCGCCACGATCACCTGCGCCGGCACGCCGGTGGCGGCTTCGACGCGGCTCAGCTCGTCGCGATGGCGGGTCAGGAAATCACGACCGCCGTTGATGCGCGCGGGGGTGATGAACATCGGCCGGTATTCGTTCCACGGCTTGACCCGCTCGGCCGGCCGCGACATCGCCGCGACGATCGCATCCTTGAACTGCGCCTGCGCCAACGTGGCTTCGATCATCGCCGGATCGAGGCCGTACTTGGCGGCGGTATCGCGTACGAAGTTGGCACGCGCGGTCTCGAACGGGACCGGGGTGAGATCGACCGGCGGCAGCGCCGGCGCCTCGGGCGCGGCCTCTGCGGGCGTGGCGACCGGCCGAGCAGAGACGACGGGCGCCACCTGCGGCAAGGACGGAGGCTTGGCCTGGCTGGCGCAGGCCGCCAGGGTGAAGGAGGTCAGGCAGATCAGGGCACGTCGGATCATGGCCCGGAGATTAGCAGGTTGAAGATGAATTACCACCAATAAGACCATGAAACAAAAGAGCTTTAGGTGATACCGGATCCTGAATTCGGGAAACCGGCAAGCATGCATTTGTCACCACGATACCGACGGTATCGCACTGATCCAACGGCTACGCCGCCGCCTCAATAACCATGCACCGGCCGATGCGTGCGTACCGCCATCACCAGGCCGAGGCCGGCCAGCAGCGAGACCGCCGAGGTGCCGCCGTAGCTCATCAGCGGCATCGGTACACCGACCACCGGCAGCAGGCCGGAGATCATGCCGCCGTTGACGATCACGTAGACGAAGAACGACAGGCCGATCGCGCCGGCCAGCAACCGCGAGTAGGTGTCGCGCGCCTGCGCGGCGATCCACAGGCAGCGCCCGATCACCACCAGGTACAGCGCCATCACCGTGGCCACGCCGATCCAGCCGAACTCCTCGCTCAGCACCGAGAACGCGAAGTCGGTGGTCTGCTCGGGGATGAAGTTCAGATGCGACTGCGAACCCAGGCCCCAACCCTTGCCGCTGAACCCGCCCGAGCCGATCGCGATCTTGGACTGGATGATGTTCCAGCCGGCGCCGAGCGCGTCGTTCTCGGGGTTGAGGAACATCATGATGCGGTCCTTCTGGTAGGGCCGCAGCAGCCAGAACCAGGCCACCGGTGCGATCGCGGTCACGCCACTCACGCCGATGCCGACCCACCACCACGGCAGCCCGGCCAGCAGCAGCACGAACACACCGGAGGCGGCGATCAGCACGCCGGTGCCGAAATCCGGCTGCAGCATGATCAACGCGGTCGGCAGGCCGATGATCGTCATGCTGACCAGCACCGTCATGAAGCGTGGCGGCAGCGGCATGCGGTGCAGATACCAGGCCATCATCATCGGCAGGCTGATCTTCAACAGCTCGGCCGGCTGCAGGTAGAACAATTTGAGGTCCAGCCACTGCCGGCCGTACTTGCCGGTGCCGAGCACGAACACCGCCAGCAACGGCAGCATCGACAACGCATACACCAGCGGCGTCCAGGCGCGCAGGCGCAGCACGGAGGTGCGCGAGATCGCCCACATCGCCGCCAGCCCCACCAGGAAGCGCGAGCCCTGTGCGATCACCAGCCGTTCGCTGCCGGTGGTGGCACCGCCGGCGCTGTGCATCACCATCAGGCCGATGGCCATCAGCGCGCCCAGTGCCACGCACAGCGGCCAGTCGAGCGTGCGCGCGAAGCGCATGCCCAGGTCGAGCAGCCAGCGCAGGAAGTCCCTCACCGTCCGTCCTCCGGCAGCGCGTCCGGAATCTGCGGTGCCTCGACCGGCGGCGGCAGGCGCGACGGGTCCAGATGCAGGGTCTGGCTGCCGATGTTCACCGGCAGCAAGTCCAGCTTCAGCGCGGCCTGATCGCCGGCCTGGCGCAGGTTCGGTGCCTCGGCGTCCACCTGCACCACGCCGATCGCGGTGCTGCCGCGCTCGGCATCGAGCGGCTCCAGGCCCTCCGGCAGGCGACCGAGCAGCCAGGCATCGAAGATCTTGCGCGCGATCGGCGCGGCGGTACTGACACCGTAGCCGCCGCCTTCCACCGCGATCGCCACGGCGATGGTCGGGTGATCGGCCGGGGCGAAGCCTTCGAACAACGAGCGGTGACGCAGATGCATCGGCAAGCTGCGCGGATCCACCGCAGCGTTGCCCTTGCGGCTGACTACCTGCGCGGTGCCGGTCTTGCCGGCCATCTGGTAGGGCGCGCCGGCAGTCACCGCAAAGGCACCGCCGCCGGGCCGCATGGTGTCCATCATGCCCTCGCGCACCCACTGCAGGTTGCTGGCGTTGTCGCTGATCGGCTTGCTCGGGCCGCGCACCACCGGCGTCCACGGCTGGTCGAAACCGCTGCGCTGGTCCATCACCAGGTGCGGGGTACGCAACTGGCCGTCGGCCAGACCCGATACCGCGCGCACCAGCTGCAGCGGCGTCACCTTCCAGTCGCCCTGGCCGATGGCGATGTTGACCGTGTCGCCGGGATACCACTGCTCCTTGCGACTTTTCATCTTGTACGCCGGCGACGGCACGATCCCGCCGATCTCGCCGGCCAGATCGATCCCGGTCGGCGAGCCGAAACCGTACTTGTACATGTACTTGTCGACCTGGGTGATGCCCATGTCGATGGCGAGCTTGTAGTAGTAAGTGTTGACCGACTGGGCGATCGACTTGCGCAGGTCGGTCCAGCCATGCCCGCCGCGATGCGAATCGCCCCAGCCGCGGCTCACGCCCGGCAGGTAGAACATGCCGGTGGAGAGGATCTTGTCCTGCGGCCGGCGCGTGCCGCTGTCCAGGCCGGCCAGGCCCATCAGCGGCTTGATCGTCGAGCCCGGCGCGACACCGCCCAGCACCAGCCGGTTGAACTGCGGGCGCGAGGGGTTGTCGTTGAGCGCCTTGAAGTCGGCGTGCGAGATGCCGTTGACGAACAGGTTGGGGTCGTAGGCCGGCAGGCTGACCATCGCCAGGATCTCGCCGGTGCGCGGATCCATCGCCACCGCCGCGCCTTCGTGATCGCCGAATGCGGCAACCATCGCGCGCTGCAGATCGGCATCGATCGACAGCCGCAGGTCGGCACCGGACTGCGCCGGCACCCGGCCCAGGGTGCGGATCGCACGCCCCTGCACGTTGGTCTCGACCTGCTCGTAACCGACCTTGCCGCGCAGCGCCTGCTCGTAATAACGCTCCAGGCCGGACTTGCCGATATGGGTGAGCGCGGCATTGCCCTCGCCCAGTACCTCCAGATCCTTTTCGTCGACGCGGCCGACGTAGCCGATGATGTGCGCGAACAGCTCGCCGAACGGGTAGCGCCGGGTCAGGTAGGGCTCCAGCTCCACGCCCGGAAAACGCCAGCGCTCGACCGCGAAGCGCGCCATTTCCTCATCGCTCATGCGCAGCCGGATCGTCACCGGCAGGAACCGCCGCCGGCCCTTGCGCTCACGGTTGAAGCGCTCCAGGTCGTCCGGGGTGATGTCCACGACCTTGCCGAGCTCGGCCAGCATCGCGTCCATGTCGGCGACCTTGTCCGGGGTCACGTCCAACCGGAACGCCGGCACGTTCTCCGCCAGCAGCCGGCCGTTGCGGTCGTAGATCATCCCGCGCCCGGGCACCACCGGCCGCGGCTTGATCCGGTTGGCCTCCGAACGGGTGGCGTACTCCTCGTGGTCGAGCACCTGCAACTTGAAGTACCAGCCGCCCAGCCCGACCAGGCACAGCAGCACCGCGAGAAAGCCGAGCACCGCACGCCGGCGGAACTGCTCGGCCTCGGCATGCGGGTTCTTGACCGGACGACGGGAGGACATGTGGCAGGCCCTACTTGCCGCGTTTGCCCAGACGCATCGCGTCAAGCAGCACGAACAGCAACGGCCACAGTCCCATGCCCAGCAGCGGCGCCCACCAGTAGCTCCACGGCAGGGTCGGCTCACCGACCGCCAGGTGCACCGCCGCCGAAACGATGCGGTCGTTGACCAGCAGGCCGCCGATCGCCAGCGCCTGCTGCGACATCGGGAAGAACCGCAACCGCGCGCGGAAGCGCTGCAGGATGAAGGTCATGACCAACAGCCGCAGCGCCTGCTCGCCGAGCAACGTGCCGTAGAGCATGTCCGCGGCGATCCCCACCGCGAACGCCAGGCCCAGCCCGGCCCGGTCCGGCTCCTCGATCACCCAGAACGTCAGCACCAGCGCCAGCCAGTACGGCCGCAGCGGCTGCACCAGCGGCGGCAACGGCAGCAAGCCGAGCAGCAGCGCCACCACCAGACTGGCCGGCAACACCCAGCCTTTGCTGCGTGGACGGCTCATTGTGGGGGCTCCTTTGGAGCCGGGATTGGGGATTGGGGATTGGGGATTGGAGGTGCAGGCGCAGCGCTCCTGCTTTTATCGAATCCCGAATCCCGACTCCCCAATCCCACTGCTGCGGAACGCAGCAGCAACACATCCCGCCCACGATCCAGCTTGGCCGCCGGTTTGATCTCGCCGACCAGGAACGCGTGCGAATCGTCCGGACGCAGCGCCGATACCGTGCCGACCGGGAAACCGGCCGGGAAGCGTCCACCCAGCCCGGAAGTGACGATCTGGTCGCCGACCTCGATCCCGGCGCTGAGCGGGATGTCGCGCAGTTCCAGCCTGTCACCCCTCCCGTAGACGATCAGGCGCACGCCGGTGCGGGCGACGCTGACCGGCACCGCGTGGTCCGGGTCGGTCAACAGCAATACGGTCGAGTGCAGCGCGCTGGCTTCGATCACCTGCCCCATCAGGCCGCCGGCGTCGATCACCGCCTGCCCGACCCGCACGCCGTCGCGACTGCCGGCGTCGAGGATCAGCCGCTGCCGGGTCGGGTCCAGGTCCACATCGAGGATCGGCGCCAGCTGTACGTCCAGCCCGCTGCGCTCGGCGACGTTGAGCAGCTCGCGCAACTGCGCGTTGTCGATCGCCGCGGTGCGCATCCGGGTCAGGCGCGCATTGGCGATCAACAATTCATTGCGCAGCGCGCGGTTCTCCTCGACCAGTTGCGCATGCGTGGCCGCACTGTCCTTGACCTGGGTACCGATCCGGCCGGGCAATCCGGCCAATGCCCACACCGGCTGCACCAGCACGTTGGCCTGCGTGCGCAACTGCGTCAGCCAGCCACCACGGCTGTCGAGCGCAATCAGCACGATCGCCACCGCCAGATAGGCAAGCAGGCGGATGGTGCTGGCGGCTTCGCCACGGGTGGCAAGGGGAGGACCGGCGTAGGGAGGCACGGGCTAAGGCCGGGAATAGGGAATCGGGAATGGGGAATCGGACAACAGCAGCGCGCGCCCAGCCCGATCAGACCGGGGCGCAAGCACAGAGCAGGACAGGAAGTCGGCAATGTGATCGATCCGGACAAGCCCCTCGATTCCCCATTCCCGATTCCCCATTCCCGGCTTCATCACTCCGGCGCGAAGAACTCGTTGCCGTGCATGTCGACCAGCTCCAGCGCGCGGCCGCCACCGCGGGCCACGCAGGTCAGCGGATCGTCGGCGACCTGCACGTGCAGGCCGGTTTCCTCGGAGATCAGCCGGTCCAGGTCGCGCAGCAGCGCGCCGCCGCCGGTCAGCACGATGCCGCGCTCGGCGACGTCGGCGCACAGTTCCGGCGGGGTCTGCTCCAGCGCCAGTTTGACCGCGCTGACGATGCCGGACAGCGGCTCGTGCAGCGCCTCCAGCACCTCGTTGGAGTTGATCTTGATCATCTTCGGCACGCCCTCGGCGAGGTTGCGGCCGGAGATCTCCATCTCCTGCACCTCGGTCTGCGGGTAGGCGCAGCCGATTTCCAGCTTGATCCGCTCGGCGGTCGCCTCGCCGATCAGCATGCCGTGGTTACGGCGCACGTAATTGGTGATCGACTCGTCGAAACGGTCGCCGCCGACGCGCACCGACTGCGAGTAGACGATGCCGTTCAGCGAGATCACCGCGACCTCGGTGGTACCGCCGCCGATGTCGATGACCATCGAGCCACGCGCCTCGGTCACCGGCATGCCGGCGCCGATCGCCGCGGCCATCGGCTCTTCGATCAGGTAGACGTCACGCGCGCCGGCCTCCTCGGCCGACTCCTTGATCGCGCGGCGCTCGACCTGAGTGCTGCCGGCCGGCACGCACACCAGCACGCGCGGGCTCGGGCGCAGGAAGCGCGACTTGTGCACCTTCTTGATGAAGTGCTTGAGCATCGCCTCGGTGTAGGTGAAGTCGGCGATGACACCGTCCTTCATCGGGCGGATCGTGGTGATGTGGCCCGGCGTGCGGCCGAGCATCTGCTTGGCCTCCGCGCCGACCGCCGCCACCGAGCGGGTACCGCCGATTGCGCGATCCTGACGCACCGCCACCACCGACGGCTCGTTCAGGACGATGCCCTGGCCGCGCACATAGATCAGAGTATTGGCCGTGCCCAGGTCGATGGACAGGTCGTTGGAGAACATGCCGCGGAGCTTCTTGAACATCGGGGAAGTCGATCCTGAGAAAGGTGCGCGCCCAGACGCCGAATGGCGAAAAAATGGGCAGAAAACGAAGTCGGCTAGCCTAGCAACACCCCCGGGTACGGGCAAGGAAAAATCCGGGCAAATCCCGGGGTTTTCAGGCCCCGCTCACACCCGCACGAACCTGCGGTTCTGGCCCTGGACCGCCCCAGCCGTTAACCTTTGCGCCGCGGCGCGCCCGCCGCCCCCTGGTCAGGTCCGACGATCAGCGGGATTTTCCCTTCGCAAAGGCCTGATTTCGAATGTCCGCACTGATCTGTGGTTCCCTTGCCTATGACACCATCATGGTGTTCCCGGACCAGTTCAAGAACCACATCCTGCCGGACAAGGTGCACATCCTTAACGTCTCGTTCCTGGTGCCGCGGATGCGCCGCGAATTCGGCGGCTGCGCCGGCAACATTGCGTACAACCTACACCTGTTGGGCGGCAAACCGTTGCCGATGGGCACGGTCGGCCAGGATTTCGGTCCGTACCGGGCGCATTTCGAGGCGCTGGGCATCAACCTGTCGCACGTGAAGGTGATCGACGAGCTGTTCACCCCGCAGGCGTTCATCACCACCGACCACGACAACAACCAGATCACCGCCTTCCATCCCGGCGCGATGATGCGCAGCTACGAGAACCACGTGAAGGACGTACCGGGCGTGACGATCGGCCTGGTCGGACCGGACGGACGCGAGGGCATGCTGCAGAACGCGGTCGAGTTCCGCGAGATGGGCGTGCCGTTCATCTTCGACCCCGGCCAGGCGATGCCGCTGTTCAACGGCCCGGAGCTGCGCGAGTTCATCGAGCAGGCCGACTACGTGGTGGTCAACGACTACGAGTCCAACCTGCTGCAGGAGCGCACCGGCTGGTCCGAGCGCGACATCGTGCAACGCGTGCAGGCCTACATCACCACCCAGGGCCCGAAGGGCGCACTGGTGCACACCCCCGAGAAGACCTACGACATCCCGCCGGCGCACGAGCGCCGCGTGGTCGATCCGACCGGCTGCGGCGACGCCTTCCGCGCCGGCCTGCTGTACGGCATCGAGAAGGGCTACGACTGGCTGACCATCGGCCGCATGGGCAATCTGATGGGCGCGCTGAAGGTCGAGCACCCCGGCACCCAGAACCAGCGCTTCGACTTCGCCGAGTTCAACGAGCAGTTCCGTCAGCAGTTCGGGTATGCGCTTTGACGGCGGGGATTCGTAGAAGCGGGATCCCACTGGCGCGGTGACTGAGCGCATTTCGTAGCGTCGAGCTTGCTCGACGTGGGCTTTCCCTGGAGAGCCAAGCGGCGCCAGCTCTGCTCTACGACGGTGACATCGAAACCGATCTTCGCGACGGGGCCGTACCTGACGGCCCCTTATGCTCACCACCCCGGCATCTGCGTGGTATCCAGACCGGCGGTCTCGAACACCGCCGTGCGGGTACCCCCAGCCTTGACCGGGAAGCTGATGCTCAGCGCCCTGGCCTGCTTGGCCAGCGCCCACAACGCCTTGTTGTCGTCGATGAACATCGCGATCGCCTCGTCGGTGTCCGGTCGATGCGCCGGCAGTGCCTTGGGCTTGCCGCCATCGACCGTCACCTGCACCTTGCAGCCGCGATAACAATCGAAGTCGCCGGCCTGCAGCACCAGGTAGGCATGGCGCTTCCACTGCGGGTGGTCACGGAACACCAGTTGCACGCGCTTGGCGCCACTACCGTCCACATCGACCGGTGACTTCGCATCGATCATCGCCGCGCGCTGGGTTCCGCCCTTCACCGATGTCTGGTTGTACTGCCACAACGCCTGCAGACGACGCTGCTCACGCGCCTCCTCGCCCTTGGCCTTGACCTCGGCATAGCCCGATTCGACCCGAGTAGCCGCCTCGGTACCGGGATAGCTCTGCAGCAGGTCGGCCCCGAACGAACGCGCCATGTCCCAGTTCTTCTCCTGCACGGCATGGTCGTAGCGCTGCGCCAGCTCGGCGGCCGCCTGTTCCTTGACCTTGGCCTCGGCGGCCAGTTGCGCCTGACGCTGCGCTTCGCGGTCGGTGCAGGCGGACAACAGCAGCAGGGACAGCACGGCAACGGGCAGGTATCGCATCAGGCACTCCGGTAACGATCGATCTGCCAGCCAAGATAACAGCCACTCCTGCGTCCGGAAACGACGACGGCGGACCGAAGTCCGCCGTCGCGCGTCAAGCACCGTTCAACTTGTGGAAGCGACTTCAGTCGCGACGAGCGGAGCGGCAAGCGTTCCGGCGCCGGACATCGTCGGGACTGAAGTCCCTCCCACACAAACATGCTCACGACTGTCACTTGCCTCCCATCAGGCACCCGGAATGCAGCAGCCGAGTCGCGCAGAGGGAGGCGGGACAAGCCCGGCGTTACGGTTTCTCGGCCTTCGCCAGCATTTCCTCGACCGAAACCGTGGTAATCGGGTGATAACCCGGCTTGGCCTTGGCGAAGGCAGCCTTGGCGAAGGCCAGGCCTTCCGGCGTCTTCACCAGTTCGGCGTAGACCGGCAGGATCAGCTTGCGACGGCCGACGCGCTCGATGAATTCGCCTGCCGCCGGCCATGCCTCGGTGTAACCGCTGCGGATCGCCAGCGGGTACCAGCGCATCGCGATCTCGCCGTTCGGGGTGCCGGTGAAGTGATAGGCGGCATCCAGCTGCTTGAGCTGCTCCGGCTTGAGCGTGGCGCCCATGCCGCTGAGGAAATGCACCCACTGCTGGGTCACCCACTCGCGGGTGATCTGGGCGTTCGGCAAGGTGCCCGAACCCGACCAGGCGATGCGCGCGGTATCGACGATCGTAAAGCCGCGCGAACGCGCCTTCTGCGCGAACGTGGGGATGCCCGGCTGGTTCAGCCATGCGTCCAGCTCGGCCGCGGTGACCGCGTTCGGGTTCTTCGGCAGCAGGTTCTTGCTGAGGTAATCGACGAACTGGTCGGTGGTCGCGCTCTGGAACGCGTGATCGTCGAACCAGCCGCGCAGGAACGGATCGAACACCTCGCGGCCGAAACGCTGCTCCAGGAACTGCAGGAACCAGGCGCCCTTGACGTAGGCCACGCTGCTCAGCGCGTCGTCCGGATCACGCTCGGTCAGCGGCGGCAGTGCCAGCGCCTGGTCGGCCGGGCTCATGTCCTTGACCTCGGCCAGCAGGTCGGTCTGGTCGATCTCGCGCTCCATCTCGGCCATCTCCTGGCCGTACAGCGCTTCGGTGATGCGACCCTGCACGTAGGTGGTGAAGCCTTCGTTGAGCCAGATGTCCTTCCAGCTGGCGTTGGTCACCAGATTGCCGGACCAGCTGTGTGCCAGCTCGTGCGCGACCAGCGACACCAGCGACTTGTCGCCGACGATCACGGTCGGGGTGGCGAAGGTCAGGGTCGGATTCTCCATGCCACCGAACGGGAACGACGGCGGCAGCACCAGCATGTCGTAGCGACCCCAGCGATACGGGCCGTACAGCTGCTCGGCGGTGCCGATCATCTTCTCGGTGTCCTCGAACTCCTTGGCGGCCTTGTCGACCATGGTCGGCTCGGCCCACACGCCCGAGCGCGCCGAGATCGGCTTGAACACCAGGTCACCGGCGGCGATCGCCAGCAGGTAGGACGGGATCGGGTGCTCCATCTTGAAGGTGTAATCGCCGTTGCGCGCGGCCTTCGGGTCGCTGTTGGCGCTCATCAGCACCATCACGTCCGGGCGGCTGCTGACATGCGCGCTGTAGGTGAAACGCACGCTCGGCGTGTCCTGCAGCGGCACCCACGAACGCGCGTGGATCGCCTGCGACTGGCTGAACATGAAGGGCAGTTGCTTGCCCTCGGTCATCGACGGCTCCAGCCACTGCAGGCCCGAGGCCTGCGGCGAGGTGTGGTAGGCGATCTGCAGCTTGGCCGGACGGCTCGGCGCCTGGATCGTCAGCTTGCTGCCGAACACCTTGTCGACCGGGGCCAGCGCGTACTGCAGCGGCGCCAGCGCGCCCTTGCCGTCATCGGCCTGCACGCTCTCGATGGTCAGGTCGCGGGTGTCCAGCACCAGTTCGGTGGCGGCCTTGTCCTTCCAGTCCAGCGTGTAGGTGGCGGTACCGGCGATCACCTTCTTGTCGAAGTCGAGCTTCAGGTCCAGCGCCAGATCCTTGATCACGACCTTGTCCGGCTCGGCGTAGGAGCTTTCGTCGTGGCTGCGGGCGGGGGCCTTCACGGCGGCGGGCTTGGCAGGCTGGGGCTCAGGGGCGGGCACGGGGTCTTTCGAGCAGCCGGCCACGGCGACTGCCATGGCCAGGGACATCAGGAACGGGGAGCGCATGGCGAGACACCAGAGCGGGAAAGCTCGGGATTTTACCGGGCTTTCCTGTGGGAGGGACTTCAGTCCCGGCCGCTTTCCCGGGAAAGCCTGTCGGGACTGAAGTCCCTCCCACAGGAACCCCTTCGTCAGACCTTGTAACCGGAATGAATCGCGACGATGCCGCCGGTCAGGTTCTTGTAGTGGCAGCGCGCGAAGCCGGCCTCGCTCATCATCCCCTTCAGCGTGTCCTGCGGCGGATGCTTGCGGATGCTCTCGGCCAGGTACTGGTAGCTGTCGGAATCCCGCGCGAACAGCTTGCCCAGCTGCGGCAGTATCTTGAACGAGTGGAAGTCGTAGATCGGCTTGAACCAATCCGCGGTGACCTCGGAGAACTCCAGCACCCGTGCCTGGCCGCCGACCTTGAGCACGCGGTACATCTCGCGCAGCGCGGCGTCCTTGTCGGTGACGTTGCGCAGGCCGAACGAGATCGTCACCAGGTCGAAGCTGGCGTCCGGGAACGGCAGCGCCTCGGCGTTGCATTGCACGTAGTCCAGCCCCGACACCAGGCCGCGATTGGTCAGCCGGTCGCGACCGACCGAGAGCATGCCGGCATTGATGTCACCCAGCACGATCGAGCCTTCCGGGCCGACGCGATCGCGCAGCAGCACCGCGATGTCGCCGGTACCACCCGCCAGATCGAGCACGCGGTCGCCCGGCTTCACCTGCGCGGTCGCCACGAAATAGCGCTTCCAGGCCCGGTGCACGCCCAGGCTCATCAGGTCGTTCATCAGGTCGTAGCTGCGCGCGACCGAGGTGAACACCTCGCCGACCAGCTTCTGCTTGTCCTTGGCGGCCACGTCGCGGAAGCCGAAATGGGTGGTGCCGGTCTTGTAGGGGGATTCGCTCATGCCCCCGATTATCGCACCGCCGGCGTGATCGTGGCCGGCCCGGAGCACAATCGATCGGCGCGTCCCACGATCGATGAGACGGCGACGCTATCATGCAGCGATGCCCTCTCCTGCCCCCACTACACTGCACTGGCAGACACTCGCCTTCGATGCGCTCGACGTGCGCCAGCTCTACGCCTTGCTGAAGCTGCGCTCGGAGATCTTCGTCGTCGAGCAGGCCTGCGCCTACCTCGATCCCGACGGCAAGGACACCCATCCGGATGCCCTGCACCTGCTCGGCCACGACGGCGACACGCTGGTCGCCTACCTGCGCATCCTTCCCGCCGGCCTGGGTTATCGCCATCCCAGTATCGGCCGGGTCGTGATCGCCCCGGACCGGCGCGGCAGTGGCGTCGGCCACGCGCTGATGCGCGAAGGCCTGCGCGTGCTGCTGGCACGCTGGCCCGGCAGCGAGATCCGGCTGGGCGCCCAGGCTCATTTGCGCGATTACTACGCCGCGCACGGTTTCGTCCCCGCCTCGCCGATCTACGACGAGGACGGTATTCCCCACATCAACATGCTGCGCCGCGCCGATGCGGTGCCCGAGGACTCCCCATGATCGCCACACCCGACTATCGCGCCCTGCTCGACACCGCCATCGCCGAAGCCCGCCAGGGCCTGGCCGAAGGCGGCATCCCGATCGGCGCGGCGCTGTACCACAACGACGGCCGCCTGCTCGGTTGCGGTCACAACCGCCGCGTGCAGGAAGGCGATCCGTCGGTGCACGGCGAAACCGACGCCTTCCGCAAGGCAGGCCGCCAGCGCCGCTACAAGGACACCATCATGGTCACCACGCTGGCGCCGTGCTGGTACTGCAGCGGGCTGGTGCGGCAGTTCGGCATCGGCACCGTGGTGGTCGGCGAGTCGGTGACGTTCCAGGGGGGCGTCGACTGGCTGCGCGAAAGCGGCGTGGAGGTCATCGACCTGCACAGCCAGGAATGCATCGACCTGCTCGGCGGCTATATCGCCGCCAACCCCGACGTGTGGAACGAGGACATCGGCGAGGACTGAGCTTCGTCAGATCGCCGTGACAGCGGCAGCGGTAGCATCGGTGTGAACCGCGCGGCGCGGACAGGAAAACGGTACGCATCGCGACCAAAGCCACGTCATGCATCCGCCATCCGCCACCATCCACCTCGATGTGATCAGCCTCACCGGCTCGCTGTGGAGCGGCGAGGTCTTCGAAGTCAGCGTGCCCGGCCGCGAAGGCCGGCTCGGGGTGATGCCCCGGCACACACCGCTGCTCAGCCTGCTGCGTGAAGGCATGCTGCACCTGTACCCGGCGCAGGGCGAACCCGAGCAGATCTACGTCTCCGGCGGCTACATCGAGGTGCAACCGGATCACGTATTGGTGATGGCCGACCTGGCCGAACGCAATGCGGATCTGGATGCGGCGCGGGCGCAGGCGGCGCGCGATTGCGCCACTTCGCCGATGGCGGAGAACTTTACCGACACGGGCTATGCGCAGCTGCATCTGGAATTGCTGTTGCGGTATAGCGCGGAGTTGCGCCATCTCAAGGGTGGCTAGGGTGTGTCGTCGATCCTCGGGCAGGTCACACCTCACACTCTCTACCGTCGTCCCCGCGCAGACGGGGACCCAGTGACTTTCGCCATCTCTCCGGTATCCGGTATCCGGTATCCATCTATCGTCATCCCCGCGAACGTGGGGGCGAAGCGCCACGGCTTGCGAGCCACTGGCTCGCGTGGTGCTGAGCGCCATCGGGCTATGCCCGATGGCCGGGGATCGAAGATCCATGGACGTTGATTGTTGGGTTTGACGTTGCAGCAACAGCAGAAGCAAAGGCTTTAGCCGACAGTAAAATCACAAGCAACGACAAAAGCCAAAAGCCTGTCCACGGATATCGATTCGCCAGCGTGACATCCTCAAAAACTCCTTGCCCTGAAACACAACGACCCGCGTTGAGCGGGTCGTTGTACTCACACACCAGAATTCCAGATCAGAGGATGTAACGACTCAGATCCGGGTCCTGCACCAGCTCGCCCAGGTGCGCGTCGACATAGGCGCGATCGACCTTGACCGATTGGCCATCGCGGTCCGGCGCCTCGTAGCTGAGCGTGTCGAGCAGGCGCTCCAGCACGGTGTGCAGGCGACGGGCGCCGATGTTCTCCTGGCGTTCGTTGACCAGGAAGGCGATCTCGGCGAGACGATCGATCGCGTCCTGCTCGAACGTGATGTCCACGCCCTCGGTCTTCAACAGCGCCTGGTACTGGCGGGTCAGAGCGGCCTTCGGCTCGGTCAGGATGCGCACGAAATCGTCCTTGCTCAGCGCGCCCAGCTCGACCCGGATCGGGAAACGGCCCTGCAACTCCGGAATCAGGTCGCTCGGCTTGGCCAGATGGAACGCGCCGGAGGCGATGAACAGGATGTGGTCGGTCTTGATCGTGCCGTACTTGGTCGACACGTTGGAGCCTTCCACCAGCGGCAGCAGGTCGCGCTGCACGCCTTCGCGGCTGACGTCGCCGCCGGACGAGCCGGCTTCGCCACGCTTGGCGACCTTGTCGATCTCGTCGATGAAGACGATGCCGTGCTGCTCGCAGGCTTCGATCGCGGCGCTGCGCACGTCGTCCTCGTTGACCAGCTTGGCCGCCTCTTCCTCGATCAGCAGCGGACGCGCCGCCTTGATCGTCAGCTTGCGCTTCTGCGACTTGCCGCCGCCGAGGTTGGAGAACATCTGCCGCAGCTGCTGGCCCATTTCCTCCATGCCCGGCGGGGTCATGATGTCCATGCTGACGTTGACCGCCACGTCCAGCTCGATCTCGCGCTCGTCCAGCTCGCCATTGCGCAGCATGCGCCGGAACTTGATGCGGGTGTCGTTGTCCTGTGCCGACGGCTCGTTGCGCGCGGCTTCCGGATCGAAACCGATGCCGCCACTGCGGCGCGGCAGCAGCGCGTCGAGGATGCGATCCTCGGCATGCTCCTCGGCCTGGGTGCGCACCCGCACCTTGGCCTGCTCGCGATACAGCTTGACCGAGGTATCAGCCAGATCGCGGATGATCTGCTCGACATCCTTGCCGACGTAGCCGACCTCGGTGAAGCGCGTGGCCTCGACCTTGACGAACGGCGCATTCGCCAGCGTCGCCAGACGCCGCGCGATCTCGGTCTTGCCGACGCCGGTCGGGCCGATCATCAGGATGTTCTTCGGCATCACCTCGTTACGCAGCTCGTCGGGCAACTGCATGCGGCGCCAGCGATTGCGCAGCGCGATGGCGACCGCGCGCTTGGCGTCGTGCTGGCCGACGATGTGGCGATCGAGTTCCTGCACGATCTCGCGCGGGGTCATGGTTGAGGAAGAGCCGTGATTGGTCATGTGTGATTCGTGATTCGCAAAGGGGATTTTTGGAATGATCGAGGAGGTCGGGACTGGTCGTGAATCGCTCTTGCGAATCACGAATCACCAATCACGAATCACAGCTCTTCGACCACCACGTTGCGGTTGGTGTAAATACAGATGTCACCCGCGATGCCGATCGCTTCAGTTGCGATCGTCTTGGCGTCCAGTTCGGTGTGTGCCACCAGTGCACGTGCGGCCGAGAGCGCGTAGCTGCCGCCGGAGCCGATCGCGATGATGCCGTCCTCCGGCTCGATCACATCGCCGGTGCCACTGATGATCAGCGAGGTCTCGCGATCGGCCACGGCAAGCAGTGCTTCGAGCTTGCCGAGGCGGCGTTCGGTGCGCCAATCCTTGGCCAGTTCGACTGCGGCGCGGGTCAGCTGGCCGTGCTTTTCCAGCTTGGCCTCGAACAGCTCGAACAGCGTGAACGCATCGGCGGCGGCACCGGCGAAACCGGCCAGCACCTGACCGTCGCGACCGAGCCTGCGCACCTTGCGCGCATTGCCCTTCATCACGGTGTGGCCGAGCGTGACCTGGCCGTCACCGGCAATGGCCACCTTGTCGCCGCGACGCACGCAGACGATGGTGGTGGCGTGGAAAACATTGGGGTTCTGGCTGGGATCCATGTGCGGCTCCGGAAACGTTCCTCATCAGGTGGGGACGTGGCCGGAAGGTTCAAGCTCCACCATCGCGCCGTGCAGTCAGCGGAGGTTGCCTTTCGCTTGTCAAGCGAAGCGGGGGCGGTGTCCGCCCGCCGCCTCGATTGCCTGGATGAATACGATCCCCGCCGATGCCTGCTGCAGCTCGGCAACCTGACGATGAAGGCTCAGGCGAATGCACGCGCCGCTCAGATCACCAATCGCTTTTGACAGCGCTATCGGCTCAACCAACTTCGCCTACCGGTTGATCCTCAGGCCGCGACCCGGTCTGCCCTGCAGGAATAACAGCCATGCCGCGCATTGTGCAGGTGCACGTATGCGATCCGGGAATCGTCGAACGTCTGCCGCAACCAGGCATCCACGTCGCTGCCCTCACACACTTCGGCGCTGACCATCATGCCGGCCACGTCATAGGCGCGCAGCGAGATCAATCGCTTCGCCACGTAGGGTGGCACCTCTCCATCCGCGGGCTTGGCCGTAGTAGCGCCGCGACGTACGAAAATCGGACCGCTGGCACGGTACGGCGAATCCACCGCGTGATGTTCGAAGGGCAGCAGCAGCACTTCCTCACCGATCTTTGCATCCTCCAGGCTGACCCGGCACGGCGTGCCATGTTCTTCGACAATGCGACGAACGATCCCGAGCGCACCCAGCGCGGCATCGTCAAGCGTGAACAGCGGCGCGAACAGCGCCGCATCGAGTGCGGAAAAACAGAACACGGCCATGCGGGAACTCCTGCGAAAATGAGCCTCATGCTCGCTGTCGCCGCGCGAGCACGCTCGCCATTTCAGGACATTGCATCCGCTACCTGTAGCCCTGAATGCACCCGCCCACCGCGATCAGGGATCGGCTTTCTTCCGCTTCGCACGCGGATGCGTCGCGTCGTAGACCTTCGCCAGATGCTGGAAATCCAGATGCGTGTAGATCTGGGTGGTGGCGATGTCCGCATGCCCGAGCAGTTCCTGCACGCCGCGCAGGTCGCCGGACGATTCGAGAATGTGGCTGGCGAAGCTGTGGCGAAGCATGTGCGGGTGCACGTGCTTGAACAGGCCCTGGCGATTGGCCAGCTGCTTGACCCGGATCTGCACCGCGCGCTGGGTGATCGCCTTGCCACCACGACCGGGGAATACATAACCATCGGGCGTGGCCGCGCTGTCGGCCTTCCACTCCTGCAGCGCGCGCAGCGCATGTGAGCCGACCGGCAGCAGGCGCTGCTTGCTGCCCTTGCCGAGCACCGTCACCATCGCGCTGACCAGATCCAGATCGCTCCAGCGCAGCGCGCACAGCTCGCTCAGGCGCAGCCCGGAGGAATAGAACAGCTCCAGCAGCGCGCGGTCGCGCAGTCCCAGCGGTGCATCGGTCGGCACTTCCACCAGTTGCACCGCCTCGTCGGCATCCAACACCTGCGGCAGCTTGCGCGGCGCCTTGGGCGCGCGCAGCTTGGTGGCAGGATTGGCGACGATGCGCGCTTGTTTCAGCAGCCAGGTGTAGAAACTGCGGCAGGCCGACAAGCGCCGCTGCAGGCTCTTGGCCGACAGCTTGCGCCGATGCTCGGCGCTGATGAACTCGCGCAGGTGCGCGGCATCGAGCGCAGCCACATCCCCTGCCTTCTGCGCGACAGCCCATTCCGCCAGCGCGGTCAGGTCACGCCGATAGGCATCGAGCGTGTGCGCCGACATGGCTCGCTCGATCTTCAGGTAGGTCAGGAATTCCTCGACGGGATCGAGGATGGCGAATGGGGAGTGGGAAATCGGAAGATCATCAGCATGTTCGCCGGAGACCGGAGGCTTTTCCGATTCCCCATCCCCCATTCCCGATTCCCGGCCTTCCATCACTCGAACCGCTGCAGTGCCACCGCCAGCGCCTCGCCCATCATGCGCAGGAACAATGTGCCCATGCCGGGATAGAAACGGTTCGGATCGCGGCTGCCGACCGCGATCAGGCCCACGCCCGGCAGCGGCAGCAACGCGGTCGACTGCACTTCGCCAGCCTGCTCGGCGTACAGCAGCACGTGCTTCTCGGCCTGCAGGCGACCGCAGATCGGCTCGCCGTCCTTCAGGCAGTCGCGGAACGGTGCCAGCCGCGGATCGTCCAGCGCGATCGTCTGCAGCCAGTCCGCACCCTCCAGCCCGGTCACCGGCTGCAGCAGCACGATCCGCACCCGCTCGCCGTTGAAATCCTCGGCCAGTGAGGCCGCCATCGAGCGCAGCGTGTCGGCCGCGTTGGTCTGCTTCATCAGCGCCAGCGTCAGCTGATGCGTGCGCACCGCCAGCCGCTCGTTGACCTGCGCATTGCCGGCCAGCTCGGACAGCCGCCGCGACAGCTCGCGGTTCTTGTCGCGCAGCACTTCCAACTGATAGCTGGCGAGCGAGGCGGTCGGGCCATCGTCGCGCGGCACCACCAGGGTCAACGCCAGATCGGGAAACTGCTTCAGGAAGGTCGGATGCCGCCGCAGCCACACCGCCACTTCGTGCGCACTGATCTTGTCCTTGGTTTCACTCATCCGATCCACTCCCCGTCGAAGACGAATTGTGCCGGCCCGGACATCACCACCTGCGCATCGGGCGCAGGCCAGCGCACCCGCAGCTCACCGCCCGGCAGCGCGATGCGCACGTCGCGTTCGATGTGGCCACGCTGCATCAGCACCACCGCCGCGGCGCACGCGCCGCTGCCGCAGGCCAGGGTCTCGCCCGAACCACGCTCGTACACCCGCAGGCGAATGTGGCCGGCATCCACCACCTGCGCGAAACCGACATTGACCGACTCGGGAAAGGTCACGTTCTGCTGCAGCAGCGGACCCAGCCGTTCGACCGGCGCGGCATCGACCAGCCCGACTTCCAGCACTGCATGCGGATTGCCCATCGAGACCGCACCAAAGCGCACGCTCTCGCCCGGCAACTGGTACTCATCACGCGCATGCGCAAAGCCGGCCAGCGGAATTTTCGCCGGATCGAACTCCGGCACGCCCATCGCCACCGCGTACTCGTGTTCGCCGAGGCGATCCACGCGGTGTGCAGTGACCGGGCTGTCGATCACGAAACTGTCGCCCTGCGCGGTGCCGTCGCGCACCAGCCAGGCCGCTATACAGCGCGCGCCGTTGCCGCATTGCTGCGAGTGCGTGCCATCGGCATTCCAGATCCGGTACGAGGCTACCGCCTGCTCACTGAGCGGCGGCTCGATGGTCAGGATCTGGTCGCAACCGACGCCGAAGTGGCGATCGGCCAGTCGTGCGGCGAGTGCGGCATCCGGCGCGGGCGTGCCGTCGCGCAGGTCCAGCACCACGAAATCGTTGCCGGCGCCCTGCATCTTGGTGAAACGCAGGCGCCCGGCAGAAGTAGGGCCGCTCATTGCCCGTCGTTGTCCTTGGTCGACGACGACTGCGTGCCATCGACAGGCGGCGTGGTCTGGGTGGCCGGCTGGGTCTGCGCGGGCTGCGTCTCGGTGGCGGGTGTGGCTGGATGAGCCTCGACCGGGACCGGCTTCTGCGGCATCACCAGCGGCCCCTTGTTGCCGCAGGCGGCCAACGCGAGGAAGGTCGCACCGACCAGTGCGATACGGAAAATGGAGGGCTTCGTACTCATGCCGCGAGTATAGCCACAAGGCCATGAAACCCGTGTTTTGCCGGGCATGGCAGCTTAACTGCCGTAGAGCCTGGCTTGCTCGGCTGAGCCTTCCCGGGAAAGCTCCGGCCGAGCAAGCCCGGCTCTACGAGGCCTGGTCGTCCTTCGGCGGTGGCTCGGGACGCAACCACAGCCAGATCGCCACCACCACCATCGGCCCGATCGAAACGCACCAGACCCAGGGCTTGCTCACGACCAGCAGCACGATCACCGTGCATGCAGCCATCGCCAGCGAGGCCATCCACTTGCCACGGCGGCTGACCGCGCCGTAGTTCTCCCAATCGGCGATCACCGGACCGAAGCGCGGATGGGTGATCAACCGGTGCCGCAGCTTCTCCGAGCCCCGGGTCGCGGCCCAGGCCGCGATCAGGATGAACACCGTCGTCGGCAGGCCCGGCACGAAGATCCCGACGATGCCGGTGCCCAGACTGGTGTAGGCCAGCAACCACCAAGCCCAGCGGAAGCGCGTCGGTTCTGTCATTGAAAGGCGGGGATTGGGGATTCGGGATGGATTATGGCCTCGATATCTTCTTCGTAGACCCGCTCCTACGAATCACCCATCACCCCTCCCGAATCACGGCTCCTTGACTTCCAGCTGATCGAGCATGAACGCATACGACTCGGCCAGCTCGCGGTAGCGACGGAAACGCCCCGACTTGCCGCCGTGGCCGGCTTCCATGTTGGTGCGGAACACGATCGGGCGCTCGCCGGTGTTGTCATCGCGCAGCTTGGCCACCCACTTGGCCGGCTCCCAATACTGCACCTGCGAATCCCACAGGCCGGTGCCGACGAACAGCGCCGGATAGGCCTGATGCTTGACGTTGTCGTAGGGCGAATAGGTGAGCATGTAGTCGTAGAACTTCTTCTGCTCGGGATTGCCCCACTCGTCGTACTCATTGGTGGTCAACGGGATGCTGGCGTCGAGCATCGTCGTCACCACGTCGACGAACGGCACCTGCGCCACCATCACCCGGTAATCCTGCGGCGCCATGTTCGCCACCGCGCCCATCAGCAGGCCGCCAGCACTGCCGCCCATCGCCGCGACCCGGCCCGGTGCGGCGTAACCGAGCTTCACCAGCGCCTCGGTGACGTCGATGAAATCGGTGAAGGTGTTCTTCTTGTGCAGCAGCTTGCCGTCCTCGTACCACTGCCGGCCCATCTCCTGGCCGCCGCGGATGTGCGCGATCGCGTAGACCACGCCGCGATCGAGCAGGCTCACCACCGGCACGTTGAAGCCCGGATCGGAGGAAATGCCGTAGCTGCCGTAGGCGTACTGATACAGCGCGCCGGTGCCGTCCTTCTTGAAGCCCTTCCTGTAGACCAGCGACACCGGCACCTTGACGCCGTCACGTGCAGTCACCCAGACCCGCTCGGTGACGTACTGCGAGGCGTCGTAGCCGATCACCGGCTGCTGCTTGAGCAGGCGGCGCTCGCCGGTGACTACGTTCAGCTCGTAAGTCGTGGCCGGCGTGGTCAGCGAGGTGTAGCCGTAGCGCAGCCACGCGGTGTCCGGCTCGGCGTTGGTCGACAGCCCCATCGAGTAGGCCGGCTCGTCCGCCTTGACGTACTCGTGGCTGCCATCGGCCTTGAGCAGGCGCACGCGCTCCAGGCCCTGCGAGCGCTCCTCGATCGCGGTGAAGCCGTCGAACAGCTCGTAGCCCTCGATGAACACCGCAGGGTCATGCGCCACCCAGTCGGTCCACTGCTTGCGCGAGGTGGCGTCGCTCGGCGCGGTGACCAGCTTGAAGTTCTTGGCGCCGTCGGCATTGGTGCGGATCACCCAGCGTCCGTCGAAATGTTCGGCGTCGTACTCGACATCGCGCTCACGCGGCGCCAACACCACGAACTTTTCAGGGTTGGCGGCCGGCGCGTAGCGCTCCTCGCTGGACACCGTGCTGTGCACGCCGATGGTGATGTACTTGTCGTCGCGGGTGCGGCCGATGCCCATGTAGAAGCTGTCGTCATGCTCCTCGTAGACCAGCGCATCGTTCCTGGCCGGCGTACCGAGCACGTGCTTCTTCACCCGCACCGTCAGCAGCGTCTCCGGGTCGTTCTCGACGTAGAACAGGGTCTTGTTGTCGTCGGCCCAGACCAGGTTGGGCGATACGCCGTGGATCTCGTCCGCGTAGGTCTCGCCGGTTTCCAGATTCTTGAAACGGATCGTGTACTGGCGCCGGCCAACGTCATCCTCGGCCCAGGCGAGGATGCGGTTGTCCTGGCTGACATCGGCATCGCCAACGCTGAAATAGCCCTTGCCTTCGGCCATCACGTTGACATCGAGCAGCACATCTTCACTGGCGAAATCACCGGCGGCGTTGGCCTGCTGGATCGAGGCCGCATCCACCCCGGTGCCGTCCTTGCGGCGCGCCTGGATCGGATAGTCCTTGCCGGTCTCGAAACGGCTGTAGTACCACCAGCCGCGCTCGCGATACGGCACGCTGGCATCGTCCTGCTTGATGCGCCCGACGATCTCCTCGTAAAGCTTGTCTTCCCGCGGCTTGAGCGGCGCCATCACCTGGTCGGTGTAGGCGTTCTCGGCCTCCAGATAGGCCAGCATCGCCTTGTCCTTGCGGCTGTCGTCGCGCAGCCAGTAATAGTCATCCTCACGGGTGGCACCGAACGGTGTCTTGACGACGTGCGCGCGCTTCTCGGCATCCGGCGGAGTGAGGGTGACGGCGGCGGCGGAACTGGCGGAAAGGGTCATCAGGCTGGCAATCAGAAGCGGAAGGGCGTTTCTCATCTTGGGGATTCCTTGAACGAACGCAATGGCGTCCCTGCCCGCGCAGTCTGTCCACAGCACCCGGCAGACGGCAAGCGGCGAGGGCCTCAGATCAGCTCAGGGCAGTCGGGCATCCGCGCCAATGCCGCCTTGAGGCGCCGCTAGCCCGAAGCAAGCGGAGAAAACCTGCGGACAGGGCGGCCATCGACCAGCACCTCCTCGCAGAACATCGCATGGGGTCGTACCCACAGGCCGCCTTCGCCATACAAGGCCCTGTAGACCACCATTGGCTCCAGTGTCTCGCTGTGTCGGGCGACGGCAACCACTTCGTAGTCGTTGCCCTTGTAATGGCGGTAACGACCAGGTGACAACTCGGGAAGCGGAGGAAGCTCGGACATGGATCAAAACCGGAATCACGATGGAAACGCGAGTATGCGGCTCGCGATGCATGAACGCCCACAGGAACAGCGGCCTATCCGTGAATGGACGACACCCCCTAACATCGACCGCATGGATATCCGCAGCTACCCCAACCCCAACTACAGCCGTCGCAGCCAGGACATCGCCCCTTTCCATGTGATGGCGCTGCTGGCGCGCGCGCAGGCGCTGGAGGCGGCCGGTCACGACGTCATCCATCTGGAGATCGGCGAACCCGACTTCACCACCGCCGCACCGATCGTCGCTGCAGGCCAGGCTGCGCTCGCCGCCGGGCATACGCGCTACACCGCCGCGCGCGGACTGCCGGCGCTGCGCGAGGCGATCGCTGGCTTCTATGCACAGCGCTACGGCGTATCGATCGATCCCGAACGCATCCTGGTCACACCCGGTGGCTCCGGCGCGTTGCTGCTGGCCTCCAGCCTGCTGGTCGATCCCGGCCGCCATTGGCTGCTGGCCGATCCGGGTTATCCGTGTAACCGCCACTTCCTGCGCCTGGTCGAAGGCGCCGCGCAACTGGTGCCGGTCGGTCCGGACAGCGACTATCAGCTCACCCCGGAGCTGGTCGAGCGTCACTGGAACAACGACAGCGTCGGTGCACTCGCCGCCTCGCCCGCCAATCCCACCGGCAGCGTGCTCTCACGCGACCAGTTGGCAGCATTGTCGGCGTCGTTGAAGACACGCGGTGGCCATCTGGTGGTCGACGAGATCTATCACGGCCTGACCTATGGTCTCGACGCATCAAGCGTGCTGGAAGTGGATGACGAAGCCTTCGTGCTGAACAGCTTTTCCAAGTACTTCGGCATGACCGGCTGGCGCCTGGGCTGGCTGGTCGCACCGCCGGCTGCAGTGCCCGAACTGGAGAAGCTGGCGCAGAATCTGTACATCAGTGCGTCCTCGATCGCCCAGCATGCCGCACTGGCCTGCTTCGCACCGGAAACCATCGAGATCTTCGAAGCGCGCCGCCACGAGTTCCAGCAACGCCGCGACTACCTGCTGCCGGCACTGCGCGCGCTCGGCCTCCACATCGAAGTCGAACCACAGGGCGCGTTCTATCTCTACGCCGACGTCAGCGACTTCACCGATGACGCACAGGCGTTCTGCGCGCACTTCCTGGAAACCGAGCACGTCGCGTTCACGCCAGGCCTGGATTTCGGCCACTACCGCGCCAACCAGCACGTGCGTATCGCCTATACCCAGAATCTGCCGCGACTGCAGGAAGCGGTGGAACGGATCGGGCGCGGACTTGAGCGCTGGAAGCGCTGAAACGCGACACCCCACAACGAAGAAGGCCGGCAATCTTGCCGGCCTTCTTCGTTACGCATACCACCATCGATCACTTCGCCAACCGCTCCCACAGGAAGCTGTAGGCCAACGCCGACATATGCGCCGCCTGCGCATTGTCAGCCGCGCCACCGTGCCCACCCTCGATGTTCTCGTAGTAGGTCACATCCTTGCCGGCATCGATCATCTTCGCCGCCATCTTGCGCGCATGGCCTGGATGCACGCGGTCATCGCGCGTGGAGGTCAGGAAGATCACCGGCGGATAGTTCCTGCTCGCATCGAACAGGTGATATGGCGAGAAGGTCTTGATGAACTCCCAGTCCGACGTATCCGGATCGCCGTACTCGGCCATCCACGAAGCACCCGCCAGCAGATGGCTGTAGCGCTTCATGTCCAGCAGCGGCACCTGCACGACCACCGCGCCGAACAGCTCCGGATACTGGGTCAGCATGTTGCCGGTCATCAGGCCACCATTGCTGCCACCCTGTACGCCGAGATGCCGCGGCGAGGTGATCTTGCGTGCGACCAGATCCTTGGCGACCGCGGCCATGTCTTCATAGGCCTTGTGACGATTCTGCTTGAGCGCCGCCTGGTGCCAGCGCGGGCCGTACTCGCCGCCGCCGCGGATGTTGGCGACCACGTAGACACCGCCCTTGTCCAACCACGCGCGGCCGAGGCCGCCCGAATAACTCGGGGTCAGCGAGATTTCGAAACCGCCGTAGCCGTAAAGCAGCGTCGGCGTACTGCCATCGAACGTCAGATTCTTCGGACGCACCAGGAAATACGGCACGCGCGTCCCGTCCTCGCTGGTGGCGAAGTGCTGCTCGATCACATCCTTGCTGGCGTCGAAGAACGCCGGCATGGTCTTCAACGTCTCCGGCGTCTTGCCGATCTCGGCCAGCGCCAGTGTGGTCGGCGTGAGGTAATCGGTGACGGTCAGCCACACCGCGTCGGATTCATCACTGTCCACTGCACCCACCTGCACGGTGCCGAACGCCGGTGCGCCGACGAACGCGCTCTTCTTCCAGCCATCCTTGTTCGGAGTCAGCACGCTCAGGCGACTCTTGACGTCCTCCAGCACGTTCAGCACCAGGTGGTGCCGGGTCCAGCTGAAGCTTGCCAGCGAGGTACTGTCGGTCGGTTCGAACAGCACGTCGAAATCGCGCTTGCCGGCCATGAAATCATCGAAATTCACCGCCAGCAGCGAACCGGCCTGATAGGTCCTGCCACCCACCGTCCACGGATCGCGCAGCTCCAGCGTCAGCCATTCGCGCTTGACGCTCTTGTTGGCCGAGTTCGGCGCATCGACCTTGACCAGCGCACCATCCGCTTTACGCAGATACAGCTCATCGTTGTAGAACGCCAGCGTACGGCTGACGAAGTCGCGCTCGAAACCCGGCGTGTCGTCATGCATCGCCGCGATGTACATGTCACCCGGCTTGCCTTCGTACACGACCTTCGCCGTGTCCAGCGGCGTGCCGCGCTTCCACTGCTTGACGATGCGTGGGTAGCCCGAGCTGGTCATCGAACCGTCGCCGAAATCGGTGTAGACGTAGACGGTGTCCTGGTCGATCCAGCCCAGCCCGCCCTTGGCCTCCGGGCGGAAGAAGCCGTCCTTGATCCACTGCTTGCTGGACAGATCGAACTCACGGGTCACGTCCGCGTCGGCGCCGCCGCGCGAGAGCGCGATCAGGCAGCGCTGGTACTTCGGACGCAGGCAGTCGGCGCCGTGCCACACCCACTTCTCGCCCTCGGCCGTGTTCAGCGCGTCCAGGTCCAGCACGGTTTCCCACCGCGGATCGGCCTTGCGGTATTCGGCCAGCGTGGTGCGGCGCCACAGCCCGCGCAGGTGCTGCTTGTCCTTCCAAAAGTTGTAGTAGTACTCGCCGATCTTCTGTACACCGGGGATCTTGGCGTCCGAATCCAGCACCTCGCGGATGCTCGACTCCATCTGCTTGAACGCCGGCGTGCTGGCCAGACGGGCCTCGGTCTTCGCGTTCTGGGCCTTGACCCATTCCAGCGGTTTTTCGCCGAGGACATCTTCAAGCCACGCGTAGCGGTCGTTCTGCACGGTCTCCTCCGCGGCGACGGCTCCAGTAGTGATCAGACCTGCCACCAGACAGGCCGAAGCGAGTTTCGACATTAACCCTCCAAGGGGCTGAAAACGATCGCCAAACGCTAGCACAGCCCTTGGAAGCAGCCGCCTGCCGAAGGTCAGGCCGCCTTTGCCGGCAAGCTCGGCGTCCCGCGCCGCCAGCGCCGGGCCTGCGGCGCGCGGGTACGGCGACCCGGCGTCGTGCGTACCACTGGCCGGCCCAGACGCGGCAACGGAAAACCGAGCAGCGCCCACCAAGCCACGCCCGGCATGCCGACCAGCCACAACGGCAACCAGCCCAGCCACAGGCTGTGGCCGCGCGCCGCCGGCCAGACCAACACCAGCGCCAGACCGGCCAGCGCGAGCTGGCGGACCGGGCGCAGCACGCGCGGATCGGGACGGCAGGACAGGGAACGGGGCATGGAACGCATGGCAGGACTCCACTGGGAAGGTATGTCACCCTGACCCATCGCCATCTCACCGATTGCGACCTACCATTGCCATGAACTTAACTCCTGCGCAGTCTATGGTGCAGGTTCACCGTCCCTCACCGACACCCGCGATGCGACTGATTGCCCGGATTGCCCTAGCATTACTGTTCGCCACCAGCCTGCCCCTGGCGCAGGCACAGGACTCCACTTCCGCCGCGAAATCGGCGCCACTGGACCTGCAGAAGTTGATGGGCACCTGGTACGTGATCGCCCGGACACCCAACCCGGTCGAGCGCGGCCACGTCGCCAGCCGTGACGAATACACCTTGCGCGAGGACGGCAAGGTCGGCATCCGCTATGTCTATCGCGAGGGCTTCGGCAAGCCGGAACAGGAAACCCATGCCCGCGCCACGGTCGCCGAGGACAGCGACAACCGCGACTGGCGGGTGTGGTTCTACCGGATCGTCCCGACCCGGCAACGCATCCTGGAAGTCGCTCCGGATTACTCCTGGATATTGCTGTCATGGCCGGGCCGCGACCTGGCATGGATCTTCGCCCGCTCGCCCGACATGAGCATCGAGCAGTACCGCACCCTGGTCGCCAAACTGCGCGACGATTACGGCGTGTACACCGACAAGCTGCAGCGCGTGCCACAGCATCCCGACCAGGTCGACAAGCTGGGCTTCGCCTCGCCGAAAGACCCCTGACAGCTCACCCGCGCACCGCATAGCGCGGGGCTTGTGTTTGCATCCCCTTTCGGGGCTCCGCTAGAACCTAATCCCCGATCAGCCAAGCCCGAGGCCCGGCCGTTGCGGTTGCGGTTGCGGTTGCGGTTGCTCGTGATTTTGACTTTGCTCTCCGCCTTTCCGGGGCCCCCATCCACAGCGACGGAGCCAGCGGGAAAAACCCGAAGGGCGACGTGCATGGATGCACGTCGTTTTCTGCCGCGGCATGGATGCCGCGTCAGAAAATCCCGCTGGCGCAGTGGACCCGTAGCGCAGCGAAGGGCGCGAGGACTGGGGCGTGTTTCTTTGGGTTACGTTTCTTTGCACGAGCAAAGAAAGGTAACTCGCTCCGAAGGAGCGAAAGCCTCGGCTGTTGCTGTTGCTGTTGCTGTTGCCTTCAACAGTAAATCAAACGGCAAGAGCAGCAACCCCCGAAAAGGCAATGAAAGCCCCGCCTACTCGTAATTACTCAACGCCAACGACAACAACGCCTTGGCCTGCTCCCGCAACGACTTGGGCTCGACGATCTCCGCATCCGACCCGTAGTGCAGCACATCCATCAACAGCTCACGCGACACGCTGTACGGCACCTTCAGCTCATAACGGCCATCCGGCAAGAAGCGCCCCTGCTGCTTGGAATGCCAATGCTCATCGGCCACCCAACGCGCCGCCTTGGCACTGAACACGATCGTCGCCCAGCCCTTGGGCGCGCCGGAGAAAATGCCGTAGCTGGCAGCCAACTGCTCATCCAGCTCGCTGTCGGGGACATCACGCGCTGTCCCATCGAGCAGCCGCGCATGGTGGATGCGATCCACCGCGAAGCTGCGCACGCCCTCGCGGCCGTGATCCCAGGCATCGAGATACCAGTTGTCGCGATAGTGGGTGATCCGCTGCGGCGAGACCGTGCGCTTGGTCGCCTCGTCGGTCGAACGCGCACGGTAATCGAAGCCCAGCTGCTTGCGCTCCAGCACCGCCGAAGCGACGGTGCGGAAACTGGCTTCATCGAGCTTGCGGCCACGGTGCGGAATCACCCGCACCCGGTCCACCGGCCAACTGGTGACGCCGGCCTGCGCGGCCAGCAATGATTCGATGCGCTGCTGCAGCGGCGCCAACACGCCGGACAGCACCCCGCCACCGGTACGCGCAAGCAGTTGCTGCGAAGCCAGCAGTGCGTGCAATTCCTCGGAGCTGAGCCACAGGCCGGGTAGCTCGAAACGATCGGTCTCGGCGGCGGCATAGCGGAAGCCGGCCTCGCCGTCACCCTCCACCGGCGCCATCAGCGCATCGCGCAGGAACGCCAGGTCGCGGTAGACGGTGGCACGGGAACAGCCAAGCTCCTCTTGCAACCGCGCCACCGTCACCGGGTAGCGGGCCGCCTTGAGATGGCGGTGCAGGGCATTGATGCGTTCGTAGCGGTCCATGCGCCGATTATGTCCGACTCACGCGGCAATGGCGTGCCCGGACCCGACAGAACGCTTCCGTTATCTTGAGCGCCCCTGACCGACCGCCTGCCGATGTCCAACCCTGCCCGCGCCGCCTCGCTTGCCCTGTGCCTCGCCCTCTGCGCCTGTTCGCCCACGCCACCGACTCCGGCGGCCAGCGCGGTGAACCAGACGCCCACTCAGGCAGTGCTCACCTCGATCGACCACTTCCTCGCCGCCCGCAGCTTCCATGCCAGCGTACGGATGGACGGACCACAGCCGCAGCACATGCAGTTGGACTTCGTCGCGCCCGACCGTTACCGGGTGCAGATGCCGCAAGGCACCTCGACCATCATCGGCGACACCCTGTACCTGGGCGACGCCGATAAAAAGGGGCGGGTGCTGCCGCAGCTGGGGCAACAGTTCGCGCAGTGGCGCGATCCGCTGCTCCTGGACGGGCGCCACGACGAGCTGAAGGTGGAGGCGCTGGGCGAGGACAACATCGACGGCCAACCGGCACGCAAGTACCGGGTGCGGCACGCCAATGTCGAGCAGACGGGCATCCTGTACTGGATCGGCCGCGATGGCCTGCCGCGGCGCATCGTACGCACCGGGCCGGCGCAACCTCAGGCCGCCCCGGTCACCGTCACCCTCGACTACTCACGTTTCAACGACCCCACCCTGGTGATCTCTGCGCCCTGAGCATTCCGGTCCGAGGATGTGTCCGTGCTGCGCCTTCGTGCCGGCCGCCGCAACGGAACGGCACATGAAACCGGCCCACGCCCGCGGGCGGACCGACATGAAGGTTCCGTTATGATGGAATCGCTTCCAACCCTTCTTTCCTGAATACCCGGGGAATTACCGCTATGTCACGTCGTGTCCCGCTGTCCGTGCTTTCGCTGCTGCTCGTCGCGCCCGCCGCCTGGTCACAGGCCGTGCCGCCGGCACCGTCGGATCCGGCCGCGGTGGTGATCCCCTCGCCCTGGAGCGGCAGCGCCGGCGAACTCGGCTACGCCTCGGCGCACGGCAACAGCACCACCGACAGCCTCAACGGCAAGATCAAGCTGCGCTACACCGACGGCGACTGGATCCACAGCTTCGACGGCACCGTCCTGCGCTCCAGCGCCGAGTACACCACCACCAACGACGACGGCAGCGTCACCCGCGACCGCCAGACCACGGCCCAGCGTTACACCGCCGCCGCCGGCAGCGCGCTGCAGTTGGGCGAACACCGCCAGCTGACCGCCACCGGCCGTTACGAACACGACGACTTCGCCACCTACGACCGGCTGGCCACCTTCGGTATCGGCTACGGCACGCGTCTGATCGACCTGGAGCGCTTCTATCTGGATGCGCAGATCGGTCCCGGTGTGCGCCGCGCGCACAACCGCGAGGAAGACCAGGAGGAAACCGGCCTGATCGGCCGCAGCCTGATCGACCTCAAGTACATGCTCACCCCCAACACCGACCTGATCAACACGCTGCTGATCGAAGCCGGCAGCTACAACACCTACGCGCAGAACGATTTCGGCGTGCAGGTCAGCATGAACTCGCATTTCGCGCTGAAGGCAGCCTGGCAGCTGCGCCACAACAGCGACGTCAGCGATGACGACAAGAAGACCGATACGCTGACTACGGTCAATCTGGTCTATACCTTCAAGTAAGGCGCTGGTGTGGGTGGGTGTGAGCCATCGCAGCCCTCCAAGAGAACCCCCACCCAAAAAACAACCGTCGTCCCCGCGAAGGCGGGGACCCAGCGACTTTTGCACAGGGAAAGCGAAGGCACTGGATCCCCGCCTTCGCGGGGATGACGTGTTCTGTTAAGCACCAAGGCAAGTATTCATTTGCCCTCTCCAACCTATCGCCACTCAGAACGCAGACCGATCTCAGCCCAGCAGTTCCCCTGCCCCAGCCTCCAGCAACTGCCGGGCGACCTCGCGCCCCAGCCGTTGCGGTTCGGTGTCCAGCGCCTCGGCGCGCACCAGCATGCCATTGCTGGCATCGCCGACCAGGCCTTGCAGCCGCAGCCCATCCGCGTCGGCCTGCGCGAACGCGGCCACCGGCACATGACAGCTGCCGTGCAGCGCGAGGTTCATCGCCCGCTCCGCTTCCACGCATATACGTGTGCCGGCATCGTCCAGTGCCGCCAGCAGCGCTTTGATCGATGCGTCGTCATCGCGGCATTCCACCGCGATCGCCCCCTGCGCCGGCGCCGGCAACCAGTCCGGTGGCGCCAGCCGGGCGCTGATCCGTTGTTCCAGGCCCAGCCGCTGCAGGCCCGCGCAGGCCAGCACGATCGCGTCGTACCCCCCGTCGTCGAGCCTGGCCAGGCGCGTGTTGACGTTGCCGCGCAGGTCCAGCAGATGCAGGTCCGGACGCAACGCGCGCAACTGCGCCTGGCGCCGCAACGATGAGGTCCCCACGCGCGCGCCTGACGGCAGCGCATCCAACGAATGGTAGTGATTGGAAATCAGCGCATCGGCCGGATCGGCACGCTCCAGGATCGCCGGCAGCACGAACGGCGCGTCCAGCTCCATCGGCACGTCCTTCAGCGAATGCACCGCGCAGTCGGCTTCACCGCGCAGCATCGCCAGCTCCAGTTCCTTCAGGAATAGCCCTTTGCCGCCAATCGCCGCCAGCGAACGGTCCAACACCTCGTCGCCGCGCGTGCTCATCGGCACCAGCACGACCTCGATGCCTGGATGAAGCAACCGCAGCCGTGCGGCGACGTGTTCGCTCTGCCACAGGGCGAGCGGACTCTTGCGGGTAGCGATGCGCAGGCTGGTCATGCCGGCATTATCGCTGACCGGCCGCCCCATTGAATCCCCGCATGTGGATATGTGAGCTCTTGCCAGGGAGTCGCCCTTTAAATCCCGGCACATGGATGTGCCGTGCTCTTGCGAGGGACTCGCCTAAATACCGCGTAGCTGCTCACGCAAGCCGGCCACGCAGCGCCGGCTCACTTCCAGCGACTGTGCGACGTTGCGCAGCACCGCGTGGAACTGACCATCGCCATTGCGGCGCAGTTCCACCAGTTCACTGCGTGCCACCAGGCAGTTGCGATGGATGCGCACCAGCTGTTCGTGGAACTCGTCCTCCAGCGCCTTGAGCGATTCCTCGATCAAGTCCTCGCCGCGCGCATGGTGGACCACCACGTACTTTTCCTCGGCCTGCAGGAAGCGGATGTCCCCGATCGGAATCAACCGCAGGCTGCCGCGCAGACGCGCGCACAGATGACTGCGCGCGCGTGCCGATAGGAGCGGCGGCACCTTCGTGCGCCCGGCCACGAAGGTGCTGGCACGCTCCAGCGCCGCCGACAGCCGCTCCGGCCGCACCGGCTTCATCAAGTAATCGATCGCCGCCGCGTCGAAGGCCGACAGTGCGTGTTCGTCATAGGCGGTACAGAACACCACCGCCGGCCGTGGCTGGAAATCCAGTAGATGGCGCGCGGTCTGCAGCCCATCCAGGCCGGGCATCGCGATGTCGAGCAACACCAGATCGGGTTGCTGCTGCTCGCACAGGTGCAGCGCCTGCTCACCGTTCTCCGCTTCGCCGACCACCTGCACACTGGCATGCGTCGCCAACAGCGAGCGCAAACGCTCACGCGCCAACGGTTCATCGTCCGCGATCAGCACCCTCAACGGCTTCCCCTCGTTTCAGCGGCAACACGATCCCCCCAAGCCATAGTAGCCGCGGTTTCGACCGGCCGTCATCTTCGCCTGCGGTCGAAATGGCTGATCCGCCGGTGCGCGATGCTTGCCGGCGCCGGCTCGGCGCACGCCGTTTCGCATTCACTGCGCGCGACATCACACCTATGTGGCAGCGAAACGTCGTCCCATCCACTCACCGAGCGCGTGTATCTCCTCGGCGCAGACCTGATGGGCCATCGGATAGCTGTGCCACTCCACCTCGAAACCCAGCTCGCGCAGCACCTGCGCGCTCTGCACGGCGTAAGGCTGCGCGACCACCGGATCGCTCGCTCCATGTGCCATGAAGACCGGCTGACGCGCGGCCCCCGGCACGCTGCTGGCCGCCGCCGTGGCGGCATCCGGCAGGTAGGTCGACAGCGCGATCAGACCGGCCAGCGGCGTGGTGCGCCGCAACCCGGCGGCAAGCGTGATCGCACCGCCCTGCGAGAACCCGGCCAACAGCACGCGCTCCGGCGGAATCCCGCGTGCCTGCTCGCGCGCGATCAACGCCTCCACTTCGACGATGGAGGCCTCGATACCCCCGGCATCGGCGCGGTTGGCGAAATCCATGCCGACGATGTCGTACCAACCACGCATCCGCACCCCGTTGTTGATCGTGATCGGCCGCACCGGCGCGTGCGGAAACACGAAACGCAACGCCGGCCAATCCGGCCGCACCAACTCCGGCACGATCGGCGCGAAGTCATGCCCATCGGCACCGAGACCGTGCAACCACAACACACTCCACTGCGGCGCAGCCCCGGTTTCGCGTTCAAGCACGTCCAGCATTCGGATTTCCCAGTGATCGATTGAGGCGGATTATGCCTGGGTGGGGGGGATGCCATCGCATCACTGGGGCATTCCGTAGCTGCCGAGCGATCAGTGACCTCTTGATTGGGTCGTAAGTCGCTGGGTCCCCGCCTGCGCGGGAACGACGGGGGAGAGATTGCTGTAGCTGTGGCTGTGGCTGTGGCTGTGGCCGTTGCCGTTGCCGTTGCCGTTGCCGTGATTTTGCTTTTGCTCTGCCTTTGACTTTGGCTTTTTCGGGGCCCCCATCCGCAGCGACGGAGCCAGCGGGAAAAACCCGAAGGGCGACGCACATGGATGTGCGTCGTTTTCTGCCGCGGCATGGATGCCGCGTCAGAAAATCCCGTTGGCGGAGTGAACCCGTAGCGCAGCGAAGGGCGCGAGGACTGGGGCGTGTTTCTTTGGGTTACGTTTCTTTGCACGAGCAAAGAAAGGTAACTCGCTCCGAAGGAGCGAAAGCCTTTGCTGTTGAAGTTGCTGTTGCTGTTCCTTTCAACAGCAAATCAAACGCAAGAGCAGTGGAGCGAGCTCCACTCTACCCCTGCGCGAACGCCCATGGATCTTCGCTCCCGCGTCGCGGGGATGACGGTAGAGAGATGGCTAGGAAGACGCTGGATCCCTGCCTTCGCGGGGATGAAGGTAGAGAGATGGCTAGGAAGTCACTGGATCCCCGCCTTCGCGGGGATGACGGTAGATAGATGGCGTGGGAGTCGCTGGATCCCCGCCTTCGCGGGGACGACGGTAGAGAGGTGCAGTGGACAGCGCCCAATCCCCACGCAATCCGCCATTACCCGCCACGACCATCAAACTGTCATGGAGCGCTTCAACTACCGAAAAACACTCAGCAGCGACGCAAGAAAACCCCCATCAAAACAACGGCGGCAACTGCGCAGCAGCACGACGCAACTCGATCGCCCGCACCAACACCCGCGGCGGCGCAGTCTCCTCCGGAATCCGAAACACCCCCCACCGCGAAAGCGCATCCCCCACACCGCGCTGCGAAGTCAGCGCCACCACCGGAATCGACACCACCATGCCGATGATCACAGGCGCCATCCACGCCGCCAACGACGGCGAAACCTCATACGCCATCCAGCCGGCCATCAACCCGAACAGACTCAATCCACCGTAACCACGAATCAAGGTCGGCCAGGAAATCTTGTCGTCATCGCGCTGCTGTGCGTCCCAGCCGGAGTCCTTGCCGGCCAGCACCTCGGCCACGCCGCGCGACTGCCGGTACATCACCACCGGCGCCATCAGCGCCGCCAGCAGCGTCTCGATCAGGATGCTCAGCAGCGCGCGCACGGCACCGCCGCAGGCGCGGCGTTCCTTGCTGTCGAACAACAGCGCCAGATAGCCCAGCATCTTGGGCGCCAGAAGCACGCTCATCGTGAACACGAACACCCACAACATGCTGTTGTCACCGCGCGCATGCCAGTAGCGCATCGGCGAGAACGGGATCTCGGCAGCAAGGTCGATGGCATCGCGTCCCAGCAGCGGGATCGCCACGCCGATCAGCATCAACATCGCCCACATCGGCGCGGTGAAGTAGTGGCCGATGCCGATCATCATGTGCATGCGGCTGACCCAGTGCAGGCCCGGCGTGGTGACGATCTTGGCGTGCTGCAGGTTGCCCTGGCACCAGCGTCGGTCGCGGATCAGCAGATCGGTCAGGGTCGGCGGGCCTTCCTCGTAGCTGCCGGACAGGTACGGCACCATGTGCGTGGCCCAGCCGCCGCGACGCATCAACGCCGCTTCGACGAAGTCGTGACTGAGCACGTGCCCACCAAACGGGCGCCGCCCCGGCAATGCCGGCAAGCCCGCGTTCTCGGCGAAGGCAAGCGTGCGGATCACCGCGTTGTGGCCCCAGTAATTGCTCTCGGCACCGTGCCACCAGGCCACACCGTAAGCCACCACCGGGCCATACACGCGCCCTGCGAACTGCTGCATGCGCGCGAACACGGTGCGGCCGTTGACCACTTCGGGCACGGTCTGGATCAGGCCGACGTCCGGGTTGCGCTCCATGCCGTCGACCAGCCGCACGATGGTGTCGCCGGTCATCAGGCTGTCGGCGTCGAGGATCAGCATCTGCGGATAGTTGCCGCCGAAGCGGCGCACCCAGTCGGCGATGTTGCCGGCCTTGCGGCCGCCGTTGTCGGCGCGGCGTCGATAGAAGATCCGGCCATGGCCGCCGACCGCGTCGCACAGCTCGGCGTAGACCTGCTCCTCGGCACGGCCGATCGGCTCCTTGGTGGTATCGCTGAGTACGAAGAAATCGAAGCGGTCGAGCTGCCCGGTCTCGGCCACCGACTCGTAGATCGCCTGCAGGCCCGCAAGCAGGCGGCGCGGATCCTCGTTGTAGGTGGGCATCAGCAGCGCGGTGCGCGTGCGCAGCTGCGGCAGCGGCGCGTCCGGATCGATGCCGAGCTTGCGTCCGGCCCCGAACACGACCGTGACGAAACCGGCCACCGCGCTTGCGAACGACATCGCGATCCAGGCGAACAGCAGCACGAACAGCCCCAGCAGGCAGGCTTCAAGCACGTTGATGCCACCCGGCCACATCACGTTGAGCATCAGCCAACTGGCAACCAGGGTCGCCGCCGCGGTGCCGCCGAACAGGTAGAAACGTCGCAGCCCCATGCCGGGGGGGGAGGTGCGCTGGTGCGGAACCTGCAGATCACCTTCGCGCAAGGACTGCTCGGGCATCAGCAGTGGCGATTCCAGCGGCAGCACCGCCTGGCCGGCATCGAGCGGCTTGGCTTCGGTGGTCACCGCGGCATTCGCGTACGTCGTCATGCCCTGCCTCCGATCGCGATGGACATCGTCACCACGCCGTCGCCGACGGACCGGCCTTGGTGGGAGAGGCACCGGCGGTGCGGAAGCCCGCACCGGATAGACGCTTGATCACTTCGACGCACACATGCTCCTCGACCGCGACACAGGATCGCTGCCAATCCTAGACATCCAACCGTAATGCGGGCGCGAAACGCCGGCCCGCCGCCTGGAGCGCCCCTCCCGGTGCTCCGCGCGGCAGACTACGCCCGATTGCCCAAACGCCGCCCCAACGCGTCGATATTGGCATCCACGCGCGTATGGCAGCAACGCTTGTGGTCATCGGTCCAGCTGTGGTCTGTGTCTTGATTCCGGCCCAGGAGCCTGCGCCCGAGGCGCTCTCATCACGTTCTCCGGACTCGTCGCTACAACGGATCCTGCTCGACAGGACCACAGCCTGCTCATCGACGATAGGCCCGGATGAACATCGCCACGCAGCTGGCGACATAGGCATCGGGGCTGTGCTCAGGCACATCGCCCGCGTTCCCGGGCCTGGTCAGTCCGGTCACTCCTCCCAGGATCAGGCCGAAGAACTGTGCCGAGGCATGGCCGACATCCTCGATGACGAGGGCTCCTTCGTCCACCGCCTGCCGCAGCACGCCCTGCATCGCGCCATCGTAGGACTGGAAGCGCTGTGCTCTCAGCGCATCGGCGAACACCATCGACGAGGTTGTCCGGTGTGGCCGCAGCGCACCGCCCGGCACCGACCGCTCCATGTCTTCCGCGTCCAGTATCCCGAGTGCGACCGTGGTCAGGCGTTGCTGGAGCGATCCTTCTGCATCCAGCAAGCGCGTCCAACCGTCGGCCACTTCCTGCGACAGTACTTCCAGCACCGCACGGAACAGGCTGTCCTTGTCGTCGAAGTACGAATACACCGTCACCTTGGAAACGCCTGCGCCATTGGCAATCGCATCCATGGTGGTGTGGTCGAACCCGTGACGGACGAAAAGATCGCAGGCGGCCTCCATCACCGCCCTGCGCTTGCCGCGCCTGGCATCCCCCTCCCGCACCAGCGGTCGCATGGCCATCAGGGGGCCGCCGTGGCGGTGGGAGTTCCGGTTCCTCCCACCGCCTGTTGCGTCCAACCGCCGCCCATGGCCTTGTAGAACGTCACCAGGTTGGTGAAGCGCTGCAGGCGCGTGCTGATCAGCGTCTGTTGCGCGCTGTAGAGCGAGCGCTGCGCGTCCAGTTCGCTGAGGTAGCTGTCCACGCCGCGTTCGAAACGGGCATGGGAGAGCCGGAAGCTGTCGGTGGACGCCTCCACCAGCGCCTGCTGCGCCTGCAGCTGGCGACCGAGCGTATCGCGTTCGGCCAGCGCGTCGGATACCTCACGGAACGCGGTCTGGATGGCCTGCTCGTAGCGAGCAACCTCGATGTCGCGATTGGCGACGGCCATGTCCAGGTTGGCGCGATTGCGCCCGGCGTTGAAGATCGGGATCGATATGCTCGGCACGAAACTCCAGCTGCCGGAGCCGGCATCGAACAGCCCGGACAGGCCCGAACTGGCGCTTCCGGCCGAGGCGGTAAGGCTGATGCTCGGGAAGAACGCCGCGCGCGCGGCGCCGATGTTGGCATTGGCCGCGCGCAGGTCGTGCTCGGCCTCCAGGATGTCCGGCCGGTACTGCAGCAGTTGCGAGGACAGCCCCGCCGGTATCGTCGCCAGTACGTTGCCCTCGGCCTCGGCCGTGCCCGGCAACGTGGCCGGCCACAGCTCCGCCGGCACCGCGGTGCCGACCAGCAGGGTCAGCGCGTTGCGATCCTGCGCCACCTGCGCGGTGTAACGCTCCACGTCCACGCGGGCGCTCTCCACCGTGGTCTGCGCCTGCCGCAGGACCAGGGCCGAGGCCGCCCCCAGCTCGAAACTGCGCTGCTGCAACTGGTAGCTGGCCTGCTGGCTGGTGAGCGTGGATTGCGCCAGCTGCAGCAGGTCCTGATCGGCCGCCAGGGTCAGATAGGCGGTGGCGACCTGGGAGACCAGGCTGATCTGGGTACTGCGGCGGGCCTCGACGGTGGAGAGGAATTCCTGCAGCGCCTGCGCCTTGAGGCTGCGCACGCGTCCGAACAGATCCAGTTCGTAGGCGCTGAAGCCCAGCGTCGCGCTGTAGCTGTGCGCCACCTGCGCCTGTCCGCTGCTCGACAGGTCACCCGGCGTGCGGCTGCCACTGCCGCTGCCGGCGACCTCCAGAGCGGGCGCCAGCGCGGCGCGCTGCACGCGGTACTGCGCGCGTGCCACCTCGATGTTGAGCGCCGCCACGCGCAGGTCGCGGTTGTTGTCCAACGCCAGCGCGATGACCTGCTGCAACGCAGGATCGGTGAAGACCTCGCGCCAGCCGATGTCGGCAACAGGTGCCGCCGTATCGCCGGCCCCCTCGCCTGCGGTGGCGAAGGTCGCCGGCACCGGTGCATCGGGCCGGGTGTAGCGCGGCGCCAGCGTGCACCCCGACAACAGTCCGGATGCCGCGATGGCGATGAACAGCGTGTTGCGGATCGTCGCCATGGTCAGTGCTCCGCCACGTGTGCAACCGGTGCATCGAGCCTGTCGCGGCGCTTGAACAGGCCGCTCACCAGCACGAAGAACAACGGCACGAAGAAGATCGCCAGGATCGTGCCCGAAAGCATGCCGCCGACCACGGCGTTGCCCAGCGCATTCTGGGCACCGGCACCGGCGCCGCTACCCAGCACCAGCGGCACCACGCCAAGCACGAATGCCAGCGAGGTCATCAGGATCGGCCGCAGGCGCATGCGCGCCGCTTCCAGCGCCGACTCGATCAGGCTCTTGCCGCCCTCGTGCAGCTCCTTGGCGAACTCGACGATCAGGATCGCGTTCTTGCAGGCCAGACCGATCGTGGTCAGCAGGCCCACCTGGAAGTACACGTCGTTCATCTTCCAGGTCAGCACCGCACCGATCAGCGCGCCGAACACACCCAGCGGCACCACCAGGATCACCGAGAACGGAATCGACCAGCTCTCGTACAACGCCGCCAGGCACAGGAACACGATCAGGATCGACAACCCGTACAGCATGCCGGTCTGACCGGTGGAGGCCTTTTCCTGCTTGGACAGGCCGGTCCATTCGTAGCCGATGCCCGGCGGCAGTTTGGCCACCGCCGCCTCGACGATCGCCAGCGCCTGGCCGCTCGACGCCGCACCCGGCATCGCCATGCCCAGGATCTCCACCGACGGCATGCCGTTGTAGCGCTCCAGGCGAGGCGAGCCGGACGACCAGCTGGCGGTGGCGAACGAGGTGAAGGCCACCATGTCGCCGGCACTGTTGCGCACGTACCAGCGGTCGATGTCCTCCGGCAGCATGCGGAACGGCGCGTCGGCCTGCAGCATCACCTTCTTGACGCGGCCCTTGTCGATGAAATCGTTGACGTAGCGGCTGCCCCAGGCCATGGAGAAGGTGTTGTTGATGTCGTCGATCGACACCCCCATCGCCTCGGCCTTGTGCGGGTCGATCTCCAACTTGAATTCCGGTGCATCCTCCTGGCCATTGGGACGCACCGCCACCAGGCGCTTGTCCTTGGACAGCTCGGCCAGCAACTGGTCACGCGCCTGCATCAGCGCGGCATGGCCGAGGTTGGCACGATCCTGCAGCATCAGATCGAAACCGGTGGCATTGCCCAGCTCCGACACCGCCGGCGGTGCGAAGGCGAAGACCCTGGCATCGCGGATGGTGCTGAAGAACGCGCCGGCCTTGGCCGCCACGCCGGTCACGCTCTGGTCCCTGCGGGTGCGCTGGTCCCAGGGCTTCAGCTTGACGAAGAGCAACGCCACGTTCTGGCCGCTACCGGCAAAGCTGAAGCCGGGTACCGCGAACATGCCATCGACCGAATCCTTCTGGTCGACCAGGAAGTGGTGCTCGATCTGCTCGATCACCGCAAGCGTGCGCTCGTGGGTGGCACCCGGCGGCAACTGCACCAGTCCAAACAGCGTGCCCTGGTCCTCGTCAGGCAGGAAGCCGACCGGCAGCTTGCTGAAACCCAGCACCACCAGCGCCAGCAATCCCGCATACACCACCATGTAGCGCCGCTTCTTGCCCAGCATGTGGCGCACCACGCCCTGGTAGCGATGGTTGCCGCGATCGAACACCCGGTTGAACCATCCAAAGAAGCCCTTCTTCTCGTGGTGACCGGGCGCGATCGGCTTGAGCAGCGTGGCGCACAATGCCGGCGTCAGCACCATCGCCACCAATACCGACAGCGTCATCGCGGACACGATCGTGATTGAGAACTGGCGGTAGATCACGCCCGTGGAGCCGCCGAAGAACGCCATCGGCACGAATACCGCTGCCAACACCAGCGCCACGCCAACCAGCGCGCCGGTGATCTGCCCCATCGATTTGCGCGTGGCCTCCTTGGGTGACAGGCCATCCTCGGCCATCACGCGCTCGACGTTCTCCACCACCACGATCGCATCGTCCACCAGCAGGCCGATCGCCAACACCATCGCGAACATGGTCAACGTATTGATGGTGAAACCGAACGCCGCCAGCACGCCGAAGGTGCCCAGCAGCACCACCGGCACGGCAATCGTCGGGATCAGCGTGGCGCGGAAGTTCTGCAGGAACAGGTACATCACGAGGAACACCAGCACCACCGCCTCGACCAGCGTGCGCACGACCTCCTCGATGGAGATGCGCACGAACGGCGTGGTGTCGTAGGGCTTCTGCACCTTCATGCCCGGCGGGAAGAACTTCTGCAGCTCATCGAGCTTGGCGTCGATGCCGCGCACCGTGTCCAGCGCGTTGGCGCCGGAGGCCAGCTTGATCGCCAGGCCTGCGGCCGGCTTGCCGTTGTAACGGCCAACGCTGTTGTAGTTCTCGGCGGCCAGTTCGATGCGTGCAACATCACGCAGGCGCACCTGCGATCCGTCGGACTGCGTGCGCAGCAGGATGTCCTCGAACTCCGCCGCGGTCCGCAACCGCGTCTGCGCAGTGATCGTGGCGTTGATCTGCTGGTTGGCCGCCGCCGGCAGCGCGCCGAGCTGGCCGGCCGATACCTGCGCGTTCTGCGCCTGGATGGCGGTGCTGACGTCCAGCGGGGTCAGGTTGAAGCTGGTGAGCTTGTTCGGATCCAGCCATACCCGCATCGAGTACTGCGAACCGAAAAGCGTGGTATCGCCCACGCCCTCGACGCGGCTGATCGCATCCTGCACGTTGGCCGCGACGTAGTCCGACAGGTCCGATTCGTTCATGCTGCCGTCTTCGGAAGTGAAGGCCAGCACGTTGAGGAAGTTGGTGGCGGACTTGGTCACGGTCACGCCCTGTTGCTGCACTTCCTGCGGCAACAGCGGCGTGGCCAACGACAGCTTGTTCTGCACCTGGACCTGCGCGGTATCCGGATCGGTACCGTTCTCGAAGGTCAGGGTGATGGTGACCTGGCCACTGGACTCACTGGTGGAGGCGATGTAGCTGAGCCGGTCCAGGCCCTTCATCTTCTGCTCGATGACCTGGGTGACGGTGTCTTCCAGGGTCTGGGCCGAAGCGCCCGGGTAATTGGCCGTGACCGCCACCGCCGGCGGCGCGATGGCCGGGTACTGGGCGATGGGCAGGATGGAGATGGACAGGATGCCGGCCAGCATCACGACGATGGCCAGCACCCACGCGAAAATCGGGCGATCGATGAAGAAACGTGCCATGGCGGTCAGGCGTCCTCAGCGCTGGCCGCTGGCCGCGGCCGGCTTGACGCCGGGCTGCCAGGGCACGGTCTTGACCTCGATGCCGTCACGGGCACGCGGCAGGCCATCGACCACCAGCACATCACCGGGTTTCACGCCGCTGCGCACCAGCCATTGGTCGCCCACCGCACGCTCGGTTTCCAGCGTGCGCAGCTTCAACTTGTGGTCGCTGCCCACCACGAAAGCGGTCGGCTTGCCCGCACCGTTACGCAACACCGCCCGCTGCGGCACCAGCAGACCCTGCTTGTCCACACCTTCCTGCAGCACCGCGCGCACATACATGCCCGGCAACAGGTCGGCGTTGGGATTGGGGAACACCGCACGCAGCGTGACCGCGCCGGTGGTCTTGTCGACCGTCACGTCCGAGAACGCCAGATGGCCTTCCTGCGGATACGGGCTGCCGTCTTCGAGCATCAGTTGCACCTTGGCGGCACCATCGCGGGTCTTCTCCAGCTCGCCGCTCGCCAATGCCTGCTTGAGCCGCAGCAGCGAGGTGCTGGACTGGGTCACGTCCACGTAGATCGGGTCCAACTGCTGGATGGTGGCCAGTGCATCGGCCTGACTGGCGGTGACCAGCGCCCCCTGGGTCACGCTGGAACGGCCGATCCGGCCCGAGATCGGCGCGTCCACGCGCGCATAGGCCAGATTGATGCGTGCGCTCTCGACACTGGCCTTGCCAGCGGCCACATCGGCCTCGGCCTGGCCCAGCGCGGCGATGGTGTCGTCACCGTCCTGTTCGCTGATGGCCTTGATCGCGACCAGTTCCTTGTAACGATCGGCCTTCAGCCGCGCGGTGCGCAGGTTGGCCTGTGACTTGGCCAGCGTTGCCACCGCGTTGTCGTAGCTGGCCCGATAGCTGGACGGGTCGATCTGGTAGAGCGTCTGCCCGGCCTTCACATCACTGCCTTCGGTGAACTGGCGCGCCTGCACCAGCCCGCCCACCTGTGGCCGCACCTCGGCGATCAGGTACGGCACCGTGCGTCCGGGCAAGGCGGTGGTCAGGGTCACCGGCTCCGGCTTCAACGTGATCACCCCCATGACCGGCGTGCCTTCCGGCGGCGGCGGGCCACCCGGCGGACTGCCGCAGGCGCTCAGGAGAACGGAAACCGCGGCAACGAGCAGCGGCAGTCGCAACGTGGGGACGGAACGCACAGGAAGATCTCCTGACAGAGGGTTAGGGGTAAATACAGAACGGTACGGTTTGGTATCTTAATGATGCCCGGGGAGGCCGGTCAATCTATTTCTGCCCACCCCGGTATACTTTTGGCGCCTTCACAGGGAGCCGGGCATGCGGGTCAAAACGGAAACCAAGCGCGAAGCGATCATCGAAGCGGCCGCCGCGGTGTTCCTCGAGGCCGGCTTCGAAGGTGCATCGATGTCGCAGATCTCGACCCGGGCAGGCGGCTCCAAGCGGACCCTGTACGGCTACTTCCCCTCCAAGGAAGAACTGTTCCTGGCGGTGGCCCACAGCAAGGCCGAACGTTTCATCCAGCCGGCCATCCGTGCCCTGTCCGAGACCCGGGACACGCTGCCGGTGGCGTTGCAGCACTTCGGCGAAGAACTGCTCGGCTTCTTCTGTTCGCCTGACCCGGTGCGCATGATGCGGACGGTCATCGAGGTGGCCGGCCGCTCCGAGATCGGAGTCAAGTTCTACGAGAACGGCCCTGAGCGCATCCTCCAACAGCTCGCCGCATTCCTCCGGCAACAGATGGACCAGGGCTATCTGCGGCAGGCCGATCCACGGCTCGCCGCGCAGCACCTCATGTCGATGCTGGACGCGGAGTTCCTGCTGCCGCGTCTGTTCGGCAAGCTGAAATCCCCCACCAAGGAACATCTGAGCGCAGCCACGCAACGTGCCCTGCAATGCTTCTTCGCCAGCTACGGTGTTGCCGAAACACCCTGAAACAAGCAGTTCCATCGCTCATCCCGGATATCCAACCGCAGCGGCAGCGCCCCACCCACCCGTCGACGCGAGTTCAGACGCGTCGCTTGCGTAGGCGCCCCTTCATGCGCAGCCCATCGCGCATGTTCAAACCCAGCAGCACGAAGTTGATCGCGCCCGCGATCAGTTCGAGCGCCTGGACCAGGTAGAACATCGCATCGAACTCGCTGGCAGCCGCCTTGCTCGCCAGGAACAGCGCCGCCGGAATCAGGATCAGCACGCCGTTTGCCGCAATCCACGGCATGCGCCCGCGCTTGGCCTGCAGCAACGATCCAAGACGCCCCTTGCCCAGAACGAATCCGGTTCCGCCCGCTGCGGCCAGCGACGGAATCAGGATCAGCAAGCCCCACGGAATCAGCGTCTTGACCTGCAGCACCGCTGCCGGCGTGCCCAGCAACTCGACCGCCACCGTGGAGGTCCAGAGCAGCAGGATCATCAGCATCGCCAGCACACCGGCGATCGGGTGAATGAGCTTCTTCATGACAGCTACGCCGTACAGATGCCGGGAACGGCGACTTTCTGGAACAGATGCGGCGTGGCCACGGCGCTGGACGGATAGGCGCTGATCTTGGCCTTGAACTCCGGATGCGTGAACGCCGCGCGGAAGTCGGCGGTCGACGCCCACACCGCATGATTCAGATAGACACAGCTCTCACCGATCGCCCGATGCAGCTGCGTCGAAATGAAGCCCGGCTGCGCCTTCATGAACGCCGCGTCCTCCTCCCACACCGCGTTGAAAACCGCTTCATCGGCCGGGTCCAACACGAATATGTTCACCAGCACCACCGGCGAGGCATCGACCTCGATCTGGCGGAAAATCGGGAAAGCAGGGTCCATCGGCTTGAGAACTGACATGGCTTGGCTCCTTGGGCGAAGTCCGGACTTGGGGTAGGATGTGCAACATTGATTCAATTCGACAACACATTGTCAAATAGGCAACATGAACACAACCTTTCCCGAAGAGCACTCGGTCAACGGCCAAGCCGTCACCGACCTCATCCTCGAAGTCTTCCGGTTCAACGGTCAGCTCGTTTCCGCCGGCGACAAGCTGGTCGCCGAACTCGGCCTGACCAGTGCCAGGTGGCAAATACTGGGTTGCATCGAGGCCGCCGAGCGACCGCAACCGGTCGCCTGGCTTGCACGCGACCTGGGCAATAGCCGGCAGGCCGTGCAACGCATCGTCAACGAACTGGAGAAGGAAGGCCTCCTCGCCTTCGCACCGAACCCGCATCACCGGCGCGCCCCACTGATCGTGCTGACCGAGCACGGCAAACAGATCCACGCCGCCGCGCTGCGCGCGCAGATCCCATGGGCCAACCAGCTCGCCGCCCAACTCCCGGTCGACGACATCAAGCTCGCGCGGAATCTGCTGTCCGCGCTACGCCAGCGACTGGCGAACAGTTCGGATTCGAAAGCAGATTGAGGGATTGCCGCGCCGGATATCTTCAGCGGATCGCGGCTCCGTCTTCTCGATAGTCGGAGCCTGCAAGCTCTGAACCTGCAAGCTCTGAACCTGCAAGCGTCGTCGGGTTTTCGACCCGGTGCTTCCTACTCCGCAGGAGCGGCGGTCGACGCGCGCAGCATCAGGCTGAAATCCAGTGTCTGTTGATGCGGCACTTCCACCGCCTCGATGATGGCGAGCAGGAGGTTGACGGCGCGGACGCCAATCTCGCGCATGGGCTGGGCGATCGTCGTCAGCGGCGGCGTGAGATAACGCGACGACGCCAGATCGTCGAAACCGACGATCGAAAAGTCCTCCGGCACGCGGATTCCCAAGTCCCTGCACGCGGCCAGAACACCCAGCGCCATCTGGTCGCTGAAGCAGAACGCCGCACTGGGCGTGGATGCCTGGCTCAGCAGTTTTTTTGCAGCGGCATAGCCGGATTCAACCGAAAAATCGCCCGGTACGATCGTCAGGAGACGCAGGCGACCTCGCGCCCTGGCAGCAGCCTTGGCCCCTTCCAGCCGTTGTTGATGCAGGGGATTGTCGGGCGGGCCACCCACCACGGCGATGCGCTCGTGTCCCAGGCCGTATAGATGCTCCATCGCCGTGCGCGAGGCCGCCGCGTTGTCGATGTGGACGCTGGGAATGCCCAGCGCCGGGTCGAATTCGCATCCGTTGACGACCGGCGCCGTGCCGCCGAATTGCCTGACGATCTCCCTCGCCGTTGGCGGCAGTCGGTGCCCCAGCACGATCAAGCCATCCGCCTCGTTACGCCGGAGCATCTGCGCGTAGCGTTCCTCGCGCTCCGGTTGGTGCTGGGTATCGCCGAGCAGCACCGCATAGTCGGCTGCCTGTGCGGCTTCCTCGGCGCCTTGCAGGATTTGCGCGAAGAACGGATTGGCGATGTCCGGCACGGTCACCAGGATCTTGCCGCTGCGCTGGGTCTTGAGGGTCCTGGCCGCCGCGTTGGGGACATAGCCCAGCACGGCAGCGGCCTGCTCGATGCGCTCGCGCGTGGCCGGCAGGACTTTCTCTGGCCGGGACAGCGCACGCGACACGGTGCCTGCCGAGACGCCGGCGTGTTTTGCGATGTCGTAAATGGTGGACATGCCCTAGGGCCTGTTAACGCTATTGAGATAGGCCACGTTGCCATGCCCGGCGTCCAGGTGGTCGTGCGTGGCGCAGCGGCAGGCTGGCCGCCTGTCCAAGCCGCGCGCGGCCGCCTGGGCACCGGGCATGGCAACCCGAAGGGCCACGTCTGGGCGCGCGCGGTGCTGTGTCATCACTCGCTCTCTTATCGACATAAGTTCTCTCGTTCTTCCTTGCCCCACACGCACCCAGACGTGGCGTGGCCTATCTCAATAGCGTTGACAGGCCCTGGTCCGGCCTCCTTCGATGCGGTGCACAACAAGTGTTCCGACTTTCCCATGCTAGGATCGTGCAATCGATTGCATCGTAATGAATCGGCATGAAAACGCTCAAGGGTCCAGCGCTGTTCCTCGCACAGTTCATCGGTGACAAGCCTCCGTTCGATCGGTTGGACACCTTGGCGAAATGGGCCGCCGGGCTTGGCTATTCTGGCGTACAAGTGCCGACCAACGCGCCGCATATCTTCGATCTCGCCCAGGCGGCACAGAGTCAGGCCTACTGCGACGACATCGCCGGCATGCTGGCCCAGCACGGCATCCAGATCACCGAGCTGTCCACGCATCTGCAAGGGCAGCTGGTCGCGGTCCATCCGGCCTATGACAGCCTGTTCGACGGTTTCGCCCCGCCGGAAAAACGCGGCAATCCTGCGGCCCGGCAAGCCTGGGCCGTCGAGCAGATGCTGCTGGCGGCCAAGGCCAGCCGCCGCCTGGGACTCACCGCGCATGCCACGTTTTCGGGGGCATTGGCCTGGCCTTATGTCTACCCCTGGCCGCAACGCCCAGCCGGTCTGGTGGAAGAAGCCTTCGCCGAGCTCGGCCGCCGCTGGCGTCCCATCCTGGATGCCTTCGAGGCCTCCGGGGTAGACCTGTGTTACGAGATCCATCCGGGCGAAGACCTGCATGACGGTGCGACTTTCGAGCGGTTCCTCGACGTCGTCGATCAGCACCCGCGCGCCAGGATTCTTTTCGATCCCAGCCACCTGCTGCTGCAGCAGATGGACTATCTGGGCTTCATCGACCGGTATCACGCGCGGATCGGCATCTTCCACGTCAAGGACGCCGAATACCGCGGCAATGCACGCAGCGGCGTCTATGGCGGCTACCAGGACTGGATCGATCGTCCCGGACGGTTTCGTTCGCTGGGCGATGGCCAGGTCGACTTCAAGGCGATCTTCTCCAAGCTGGCCCAGTACGACTTCCCGGGCTGGGCGGTGCTGGAATGGGAGTGCTGCCTGAAACATCCGGAGGACGGCGCGCGCGAGGGGGCGGCCTTCATCCGCGAGCACATCATCCGCGTGACCGAGCACGCGTTCGACGACTTTGCCGACAGCGGCGCCGACCCGGAAGCGCTGCGCAACATGCTTGGGATCTGATCCGACACTGACCTGGGAGGGGAAGTCATGACGTCCACCATGTCGCGCCTGAGCGCGATGATGTTTCTTCAGTTCTTCATCTGGGGCGCGTGGTTCGTGACCCTGGGCACGTACCTGGTGCAGGGACCGCTGCAAGCGTCCGCGGGCCAGGTGGCGACGGCGTTCCTCAGTCAGTCCATCGGCGCCATCGTCGCGCCGTTCCTGGTCGGATTGATTGCCGACCGCTACTTCGCCGCGCAGCGCATCCTGGCGGTATTGCATCTGGCTGGCGCGGTGCTGATGTGGGGCGCATCCGTGGCGACCAGCTTCGGCACGTTCTCGGCGTGCGTCATGGCCTACATGCTGCTGTTCATGCCGACGCTGGCCTTGGCCAACAGCATCGCGATGCGGCACATGCAGGTGCCCGAGAAACAGTTCCCGCCCGTGCGGGTCGCCGGCAGCATCGGCTGGATCATCGCCGGCGTGCTGATCGGCTGGCTGGGCTGGGAGCAGGCCCATCGGCTTGAACTCACCTTCAAGATGGCCGCTGCGGCCTCGCTGGTCCTCGGCCTGTACGCGCTCTCCCTCCCGCATACGCCGCCGCTGGAACAACAACGCAACGCACGGCTGGGGCAGATCCTGGGGCTGGATGCACTGCGCCTTCTGAAGTCGCGTTCGTACCTGGTGTTCTTCCTGGCCTCGATCGCGATCTGTATCCCGCTGTCGTTCTACTACAACTTCACCAACCCCTACCTCAACGACCTCGGCGTGCACGGCGCGGCCGGACTGCAATCGCTTGGCCAGGTGTCCGAAGTGCTGCTGATGCTGGCCATGCCTTTCCTGTTCGTGCGGCTGGGTGTCAAGACCATGCTGGCGCTGGGCATGGCGGCCTGGGTGCTGCGCTATGCCCTGTTCGCTTACGGCGATGCCGGTGCCGGGTTTGCGCTGCTGGTGAGTGGCATCGTGCTGCACGGCATCTGCTACGACTTCTTCTTCGTCACCGGCCAGATCTATACCGACAACCACGCAGGCCCCGCGTCGCGCAGCAGTGCGCAGGGCTTCATCACGCTGGCGACCTACGGCGTCGGCATGTTGATCGGAAGCTTTCTTTCCGGCGCGGTCGTGGAGCACTACACCACAGCGGCGGGCAGGGATTGGCAACAGATCTGGCTGTTCCCGGCCGGTGTCGCGCTGGTCGTGCTGGTGGCCTTCCTGTTCCTGTTCCGCGAACGGCCGGTCTCCACCGCCACCGCGCCATCCACGCACTGAGGGGACAGGCAGATGGGCAAGCTTGGGGTCGCCATCGTGGGCACCGGGATGATTGGCGCCGTGCATCGACGCGCGGCGATCCTGGCCGGCGCCGTCGTCAAAGGCGTGGGCGCGTCGTCGCCGGAACGTGCCAGGGAAGTGGCACAGGCCTGGGATGTTCCGCGCGCTTATCGCGATATCGAAGAAGTCGTCAGCGATCCGCAGGTGCAGGTCGTGCACGTGTGCACCCCCAACCACCTGCATCGGGCGATGGCGCAGGCGGCGCTGGAGGCAGGCAAGCACGTGATCTGCGAAAAACCGCTGGCCACGACACTGGAAGATGCCCAGGCCCTGGCGGCGTTGGCCGCGTCCACCGGGCTGGTGGCCACAGTGCCCTTCGTCTACCGCTATCACCCGGTGGTACGCGAGGCGCGCGCACGCATCGCCCAGGGCGATCTGGGGCCGCTGCGGCTCATCCACGGCAGCTACCTGCAGGACTGGTTGCTGGATCCGGCCAGCAATAATTGGCGCGTCGATCCGGCGTTGGGCGGCGCGTCCCGCGTGTTCGCCGATATCGGCTCGCACTGGTGCGATCTGGTGGAATGGGTCACTGGCGAGCGGTTTGCCGAGGTCAGCGCCGTATTCGAAACCGTGATCGCCGAGCGCGGCGCCGTTACCGGCCAGAGTTTCGTCACCCCCGCCGCCGGCGGTGAGATGCAGGCCGTGTCGAGTGAGGACGTCGCCGCCGCCATGTTCAAGACCGGCAGCGGCATCCTGGCTTCATTGACCGTGAGCCAGGTGTCGGCCGGGCGCAGGAATCGCCTCTGGTTCGAGATCGACGGCGCCAAGGCCAGCGTGGCGTTCGACCAGGAAGACAGCGAACGGCTCTGGATGGGATTCCCCGACCAGCGCGAGGAGGTCTTCGTGCGTGGCCCGGCCGCGGGAAGTAGCGAACAGCGCCGGCTTTCTGTGCTGCCGGCCGGTCACGCGCAGGGCTACGGCAACTGCTTCGAGGCCTTTGTCGCAGACAGCTACCGCGCCATCGATGCCGCGCGGCCGGAAGGGCTGCCGACCTTCGACGATGGACTGCGTTCGGCCCGGATCGTCGACAGCGTCATCGCATCGGCCAGGACGCGCGCCTGGACACCCATTGGCCAGGCGAATCACGAGCAGCGCTGATCCATCCCACACCGCCGGCACATCGATACGACTGAGCCACCAGGCCGCATCTACGGGTAAATCAATGCAAGTAATCCCATCAGCATGCGCAAGAGAAGTGGACGACCGACCCTGTACCTGTCGCGCCCCATGCACCACGAACGCCTGCCATCAGCTTGTCCGTAGCCATCAAAGTCTCAGGAGGAAACCATGACGATCACCACTCCATACAGATTTGCGACCGCCGTACTTCTGCTGTGTGCCGCACTGCCGGTCTTCGCGCAGAACGCCGGAGCCCAGTCCAAGCCCATCGCGGTGCAGATGTACACATTGCGCAACATCGCATCGCTCGAGGATCAGCTGAAGATCGTCCACGACGCCGGCATCCACGCCGTGGAGACCGTGGGTACGCAGAATGTCTCCGCCAAGGAGCTGAAACGGCTTCTGGACAAGTACTCGATCAAGGCCATCTCAACCCACACGCAGCTGGCCGATCTGCGCAGCAATCTCGACAGCGTGGTGGCGTTCAACAAATCGATCGGCAACACCACGCTCGTCGTACCTTACCTGAAGGAAGACGAGCGCCCCACCGATGTCGCCGGTTGGACCGCGCTGGGCAAGGAGCTGGGTGAGATTTCGAAGAAAGTCCAGGCGCAAGGCATGACGCTTGCCTACCATAATCACGACTTCGAGATCGTCGATTTCAATGGCAAGACCGGCCTTGAGTACCTGTTCGAAGCGGCCGGTCCCACGGTCAAGGCCGAGCTGGACCTGGCCTGGGTTGCGCGTGCCGGCTACGACCCGGCCGTGCTCCTGGGCAAGTTCCGTGGCCGCGTATTTGCAGTACACGCCAAGGACAACGCGCCGAAAGGCCAGGCCGAGGACGAGAAGGGTTTTGCCGCGGTGGGCAAGGGCGTCCTGGATTGGAATGCGATCCTTCCCGCAGCAACCCGGGCAGGCGTGAAGTGGTACATCATCGAGCACGATGCTCCGCTCGATCCAGCCAGCGTCATCAAGACCGGTGCGGCCTACCTCAACGAACACCTGCCCGCAGGCGCAGGTCGCTGACACCTGAGGACGCCATGTTGAAGTCCATCTTGATGGCGCTGCCATTCCTCGCATCGGCGCTTGCGAGCACACCGGCATCAGCACAGGATGCTGCGGCCGGTGCCAGGCTCTACACCGCGAACTGCTCGGCCTGCCATGGCGCCAATCGCGGTGGCATCGCCGGAACGTTTCCCGCCCTGACCGATGTGGGCAAGCGGCTCGACCAGAAACAGATCGAGGAAAAAATCAAAAAAGGGGGCGGACTGATGCCGCCGTTCAGCCAGCTGCCGGAGAAGGATGTCGAAGACATCACTGCCTTCCTGAAGCAGTGAGAGGTGGCGTGGGGGGCTACGGCCTTCCCGTTTACGCTCTCTGGAAACCAAACGACGTCGTCATTCCCGCGAAAGCCGGAATCCAAGGACGTTAGTTCTTATGGGGATGGTGAGTAGGAGATAAGTCCATGGATTCCCGCTTTCGCGGGAATGACGAGGTCTCCATCGTCCCCAGAGATCGCAAACAGCTTCCTACAACTCGCGCACCCAGATGTTGCGGAAGCTGACTTTGGAATTGTGGTCCTGCAGGTAAATCGGAGCGCAGCCATGCGGCGAGTAGGAAGACGCTCCGATGTATTCGGTCCTGCCTGACACGACGGTGTCGTCCTGTACAAGCACACCGTTATGCAGCACGGTGATGCGGGCGGGCGAGACAAGCCCGCCACCCTCGGAGAAGCGCGGCGCCTTCCAGATGACGTCGTATTCCTGCCAGAGGCCCGGGGCACGCGAGGCGTTCACCCGCGGGATGGCCTGCTTGTAGATCGAGGCCGCCTGGCCGTTGGAGTAGGTCGGGTTGTTGTAGCTGTCCAGCACCTGCAGCTCGTAACGCTCCTGCAGGAAGATCCCGCTGTTCCCGCGGTTCTGACCATCAAACCCCTTGGTCTCGGTGGGGCTGCGCCACTCGATATGAAGCTGGATGTCGCAGAAGCTCTTCTTCGTGCGGATGCCCTTGCTGCCCGGCACCACGGTAAGCGCCCCGTCGGCGACGGTCCAGGGCGCCTTGCCGCCCAGCTCTCCCTCCCAGGCCGATAGATCTTTGCCATCGAACAACACCACGGCATCGGAGGGAGCAGCCCCCTTGGGCGTGGCAACCGCCACCGGAACCGGCGTCCAGACTTCGGTCTTCGCCGGATCGCGCTGCTGCTCGTCTGGTGCCTGAGCGAACGCGGGGGCAACGGCCAGGATGCAGGCCGTCATCACGATCGGTTTGATCAACATCCTTCACTCCCAAAGATCGACTCAAGCGCATCGGTGACGATCATCAGCCGGTCGCCCAGGCAGGCGTGCCGCGTTCGTAGGCCAGGTCGCCGTCATAACGCCCCGGCACAGCGACGTAGTGCAGCACCTCCGTCGCCCCCACCTTGGAGGTGAAGAAGCTGAAGAGGACGAGTTGCTTGATCATCGTGAAGTAGTGCGGCTTCGCCGGCCCCTTGCTGGTGCCCGTGGAAGCCATCGTTGGCGCTTTGGCCTCGGTGTCCAGGGCGCGTAGCAGTTCGGTACGGGCTTCGGGCGTCATCGACATGAAGCGGCCTCCAGCACGCTTGTCGAGATCAGCCAGACCGGCGCGGAACGTCGCCTGCTCTTCGGGGCTGTAACAGTCGGTCACGAATCGCGCCATGAACGCGCCCACGCCCGCATCCTTCGCCCCGGGCGTTTTGGTTCGCGGCAGGATCGTCTCCGCGATCTCCTCCAGCTTGGCCACATCGCCCTCGGAAAAATCGTTCTTCCCATTCGGGAGCGGGGATTGTCCATAGACGAAGGCCGGCATACCGATCATCGCCGCACCGGTAGCGGCCGCGATCATTTTCAGAAGCTCACGACGTTCCATCACAGATTCCCCGCTTTGAGTTCGCGTACCGCATGGTCGGCGGCGCGCGCTGTCATGGCCATGTAGGTCAGCGACGGGTTCACGCAGGAACTGGAGGTCATGCAGGCCCCGTCCGTCACATAGACGTTCGGCGCATCCCAGACCTGGTTGTGCATGTTCAGCACCGAGCTCTTCCGATCACGGCCCATTCGCGCCGTGCCCATTTCGTGGATGGCCATGCCGGGGGCGTAGTCGCCTTGATTGACCTTGACGTCCTTGACGCCCGCCGCCTCCAGCATCTCGGCGGCGGCCACGCCCATGTCCTTGCGCATCGCCAACTCGTTCTTGCGGATGGAAACATCCATCGCCAGCACCGGCAGCCCCCACTTGTCCTTGCGGCTCGGATCGAGGCTGATCGTGTTGTCGTGGTAGGGCAGCATCTCTCCAAACGCGGTCATGCCGATGGTCCAGTCTCCCGGCACGGTCAGCGCGTCTTTCAGGTCGGCGCCGATGTTGAGTTCGGCAATGTCGCGCGACCACCCGGTGCGGCTGGCCGAACCTTGATAACCAAATCCGCGCAGGTAGTCGCGCTTGTCGTTACCGACGTTGCGGAAGCGCGGAATATAGAACCCGCAGGGGCGGCGACCGAAGTAGTACTTGTCTTCATAGCCTTCGACCGTGCCGGAGGCACCCACCTGGAAGTGGTGATCCATGACGTTGTGACCCAATTCGCCGGAAGAGGATCCCAGGCCGCCTTCCCACACGTCGGTGGCCGAGTTCATCAGCAACCACGTCGAGTTGAACGCCGATGCGTTGAGGAAAATGACGTTGGCCGTGTACTGATAGGTCTGGCCGTTCTCGGCATCGATGATCTCCACTCCCCGCGCACGCTTGCGGTCCTTGTCGTAGAGCACCTCCTTGACGATCGAGAACGGGCGTAGCGTCAGGTTGCCCGTCCTCATCGCCGCCGGCAGCGTCGCCGACTGGGTCGAGAAGTAAGCACCAAACGGGCAACCCAGGATGCATTTGTTGCGGTACTGGCAATTGACGCGGCCCTGTTCGATCTTGGGCTCGGTGATGTTCGCAGTACGCGAGTGGATCATATGGCGGGTACCACCAAACGCCGTCTTGATCCGTGCCGCCACGTCCTTTTCCACGATGTTCAACGGAATCGGTGGCAGGAACTGGCCGTCAGGCAGAACGTCCAGCCCTTCGACGGTACCGGCGATGCCCGCGAACTTCTCGACGTAGTCATACCAGGGCGCGATGTCGGCGTAGCGGATCGGCCAGTCAACGGCGATGCCTTCCTTCGCATTCGCTTCGAAATCCATGTTCGAAAAGCGATAACTCTGCCGGCCCCACAACAGCGAGCGGCCACCGACGTGATAACCGCGGTACCAGTCGAACCGCTTGGTTTCCGTGTAGGGGCACTCCTTTTCGTTGGCCCACATTCCCGACGTGCTTTCGGACAGACCGTAGTCGCGTTTCAGCACCGGGTAATCCGCCTTCATCGCCTGGGTCGGGATGTTGTGATGCGGATAGTCCCACGACTCCTTCATCGCGTTGACGTAGTCCTTGACGTGCTCGATGTTGCGGCCACGCTCAAGCATCAGGACCTTGAGCCCCTTCTCGGTCAGTTCCTTGGCGGCCCAGCCGCCGCTGATTCCCGATCCAACGACGATGGCGTCGTAGTGATTGTCTGCCATGGGTATGTTTCCCTTGGTGGATAGCTGATTTCAGACGTCGCAGAGACGTATCGCCTCACGCAGCGAAGCGACCGGATCCGGCGCCGTAGCAATGAACTCCTGCGCCAGATAGCCCTCGAATCCGCTCTCGCGGATCGCACGGCAGATGGCGGGATAGTGGAGCTCCTGGTTGTCGCCGATCTCGTGCCGACCCGGTACGCCTGCAGTGTGGTAATGCACGAAGAACTGATGGTTCTTGCGGATGCTGGCGATGATGTCGCCTTCCATGATCTGCATGTGATAGATGTCGTAAAGCAATCCGAAATTGCTCGATCCGATCCGCTTGCACAGCTCAACGCCCCACGCGGAGTGATCGCACAGATAGTCGGGATGGTCCACCCTGGAATTGAGCAGTTCCATCACCAGCGTGACGCCACGCTTCTCGGCATGCGCGAGGATGCGCTTCAGCCCTGTCTCGGCGTTCGCCATCCCTTCCGCGGGATCCATGCCGTTACGATTGCCGGAAAAGCAGATGAGATTGCGGTAGCCGGCATCCGCCACCAGATCGATGTGCCGGTTGTAGCGCTCCACCAGTTCATCGTGGAACTGGGTGGCAGCGAAGCCTTTCTCCAGGCCCAACTCCGCGCCGTTGCACATCGAGCTGAACACGCCATGCGCCTTCAACGTGGGCCAATCTTCCGGGCCGACCAGATCAATGGCGGAAAAGCCGAGGCCCTTCACCGTCTGACAAAGCTGCGCGACCGATTGCTGCTTGAACGTCCAGCGGGCGACGGAATGTTTCAGGTTGCCCTTGAGCGGTTCTGCGGCGGCGAGCGCGGGAACAATCCCGGCTACGCTCAACCCGATGCCCCCCATCACCGCTGCGCGTATCGCATCGCGCCTCGTGCATTCATGATTGGAGGAGCTCATCCCGGCGCCCTCGATCCACAAAAGAGACGTTGCTCAAGCGAGCCGGGCGAGACGTAGCCCTTGCTGTGAGATGTGTTCCAGCGCCGGAGGCAATACACCGGTTTGATCGAATGGATATTCACCATCTGCCGGCCTCCCAACCGGCGCGAATCCTGAAAATTCATCGACGTGCAATCGATTGCACGATAAGCAGCAACATGCCTGATTGCAAGGCCTCCAACTCGAAATTTCGTGCTGCAAAGCACAATGTCTTGCGTCCATCTGCGGCGTGAGCAACAGAGCTCTTGAGACAGCTCCGCCTGCCTCCGCTCGATGCTGCGCATGCAACAAACGATGCTCCCGGGGGGATCGCAGATCCGGCTGTCAGCTCCTTCGCCTGCTGACTCAGTAGCTCCGAGGCCATGGCCTCGCGTGTTCTGCTTTACTAGTGACCGATCGGCGATAGTCCCGGCGCTAGGCCTTCGCCCAGTCCGGATTCATCAACAGGAACGATTCGCTGCCATGATGCAGCTTTGGAGCTTGGCCTGTCGGGCGCAGTTGCGACAACGGGCAGGCAGGACCCACGCAGCGTGAGAAATACCCCCCTACTCCTACCGTGCTCGCTGGGCACGGTAGGAGGGTGGTGCCCACTTCCGGCCAGCAAAAATCGACAGCGCAGCTTCTCGACCAAGTCCTGCTTCAGCTGCTCGCGCAAATCCTGCGGCGCTCGCGGGAAATGCTTTGAAGCCTCATGAGACTGGCGTCAACTTGCTCGCTAAAGACCGGCACTTCGCGAGGTTTTTGAAGAGGCTAGCCGGGTAAGCATCGGGATATTCGCTCTTGGCGAGAGCAATGACGTCGGAAACGGTAGCCGTGACCGTAGCTTGGATGTGGGCTGCAACATTAAGAAAGGTGTCCCCCTGCTTCATCCCCACAGCTCGCAGAACAGCCCACTGAATAAATCGGTTGCCGTGAATACAGATAAGGCTATCCCGGCCGCTGTACTGCTTCGCCACCGCACTCAAACTCGATTCTATCTCGCGGAGCGCCTGAACGACTTCCCATAGCGCGGGTCCTGACAAACCTGCGTTGAACAACTGCTTATAAGGCGCCTTACCGATATCCTCCCACAGCCTGCCAATCTCGCGCTTTGCCTGGACTGCAAGCCCCACATCCGGATTGACACACGCCATGGCGACCGTAGCTTCAGCGAGATCGAACCTCGAACCAGAGGATCCGGAACCGCTCCCAGCCTTGTACGCATACTCCACCGTTTCGATATGAAGCTCCTGTCTAATCCGCTCCTGCTCCGGATCCAATGCCACGAAGTCGCGCTTTTCAATGGCGTTTTGGGTATTTGTGAAGCGGGTCACTTCAGAGCTGAAGGCGCCACCGCTCTCCGCGCTGGAAATGATCCTGACCGGGACCATAGCCTTTGCCACCGCCTCAGAATTCTGTGCGGCGGCAGCACTAATCGAACCGACGGTCTGAGCACCGTTCACCACGGAAAAGCCTGAACATTCAAAGATCCCCGATTCAGTCGAGTTGCCTCCTAACGGCTTCTTCGCCACCTCAGTCGCAACAGCGGTGATCCCATTATTGAAGTACCAAAAGTCCGCTGGACGCTCCAGCAACGTCGCAACAATGTCCTGATTCACGACGCTAGTACCGAGGAAATGACGAAGGTTACTATCGAAGAGTCGAGCACCATGCACGTGCATCCAGGCCGCAACATCGGCGGCGCAAACCTGTCCATAGATCGCAAAGTGAGGATCCCTCATTTGCCCCCACGCGGAAATTTGAACCTCGATTGCAATAGGGGAGCCTGCGACACCCGCTGCGACCGCCCGATGCATATCAGCCTGGGTCAGAACACGAACACTCATCAATTCAGACGTGTCGTTCTGGGAGTCCACGTACGACGTCACTGCGGCGGAAACATCGCTACTAAGTGACTCCTGACCTGTATGCGCAAGTACCAGCACAAATTTCGCGTTCGCATCGTACAAAGCGCTCTCGATGTCAGTCTTGCGAGCCTTGATCCGATCGTTCAGACGATCAATGTCGTTATCGAGGACCTTCCGCACGCCCTCGATAAACTTCAGAACATCCCCAAGTTCCAGGGAGCCGTGACCATCGTCGTGCCACTTGGTTTGCACCAAGTAAAGGGATCGCTCGTTGATATCGAAGAAAATAAGATCGATCCCACCATCGTTCTGCCCATCGGTAACGAAGTGCGCGAGTTCGCTGAGCGGCTTCTCCGATAGGTGAGAAGCTGCTAAAGCAGCCAACCCCCGTGACAAGAAGGCTTTCTTGGCCTGAGCGGGATCTTTGTGAGTGGCATAGTCGCTCATGTCGACCAGATCACTGAGATTCTGGTTGATGTAACCCTCAATCTGCTTCACATGTAGCTTCGACATATTGTCCCCATCCTTATGGATGGCGATGGTATCGCGATTCTTTGAAGCATTCTCCTAGCCGGTGTTTGATGGCCGTATCCAAGCTAGCGCGCCGGCTGGCATAGCCTCCGGCCAGAAGCAATCACTCTGGATGCATCTACGACGCGACTCCTTGTTACGCGGGAGCTGTAGAAGAAGCTACCAGTAAGCGACATCCACCCAGCCTTCGAGCTTGTGGCCAACCTGCTCGAAGTGGGCCACCTTCTTGACCTCACGCAGCCGGGCACCCACGTCGTTGGGATGGGCCACGCCGCCGATGATGGCGTGCAACTCCAGCCCCCGCATCAGCTTCCCGTACAGAACTCTTCCAATGCCTCACCCACGATGTCCATTCGGCAGATAGATCGTTGATCTCCACGGAACTTTGATATGCCTTCCGAACCGCTCCACTGAGTGGTGTAGACATACCTAACGACATCGTCATCCTCCAGCGCCAGTAGCCGGGAACCCATGGGCAGGCACGACATCCTGCGTCGGCATCTACACGAGAACGAGCAGCGACTCTCTTCGCTGGCCTAGGCATGGTGCTTTCAGAAGTTCGGTGTCAGGCGCGTGTTCCAACACGTGCAACGCCGACTGCAGCCGAACCATGTCGAGGACGCGATCAACACGCTGAAACCGGATAAGTTCGATGCCAACGAGCTACGCCTGATCGCGACGCGCGAAGCCGGATGGGAGATCAACATCACCTATTCTTTTGCAAAACGAGAGAACATGAACAACAACGTGAGCGGCATCGAGCGCGCGCTCGAAAGCGCGATGGCCAACGGCAGCAAAGAGCTGCTCGGCCGAAATCGAGTGGTTCGAATGACAGGCCTCAGCAAGACGCACATCTACCGCATGGTTGCTGAGGACAAGTTCCCGAAGCCTATCAAGGTGGGTAGGCTATCGTTATGGCTGTTGTCAGAGGTGCAGGCCTGAGTCCGAGATACATCATCGCAACCCAAGAATCTAACGGGCACCAAGCGGTCACCAAGGCGGTATGAACACCCTCATGGCGGAGCGCCAAGAGTCGTAAAACGTTGATTCTGTTGGCCCAGCAGCAATCGAAAAGATGGTGTACCTGCCTAGAATTATAAGGAATTTCTGTAGTAAGAAAAGCGGCTGACTCACGCCCTGACTCACGTCCATTCGCTGGTTCAGCCCCTTCAAACCCGGGGCCCAAATTGGAACTCCGTACTGCCCATTTTGAACCATCCGAAGAGTGCATCTGATGGGTCGGGTGATGTGATCCGCTCGTTGACAGCGGGTCAGCAGCTACTTCGACCCATTGCGGAGGCTAGACGCTGAACGCCGTAGCGGCGAAGACAGCGTCACCGCGCACATTAGGTCGAAAAAGATCCGCGCGCCTGCTCGATTGCATCGAGCACAATGTCCTGAGCTGGGTCAAAGGCGGTCTCCATCATCGACTGATGCCGAGTGCCATCCTGCAATCCATGAAGACAGGCGAGCTCTCGGACATATGCGTTTTCGTGCTTCATTAGATCAACTGTGACGCCCTGAGTTGCAAACCTATGAAGCGGGTCATTTATCCGCAACGCTTCGTTGCTGTCGATATGAAGACCGTTGACGGCCAAGATGTTGGTGACCTGAAGCTGCCACGGTTGCTCGATGGGCCGCGTTAACGACACCGCCCGTGTTGAAGCTCGTAAGGGTTGTGAGGCGGCTTGTGCCCCATTAACGCCCATGTCTACCAGCTCGTCTACGTTACGGCTGGAGACGGCGTGTGCAACGGCCGCCTGGAATGTTAGGTCTGGAAAGGGCCGCATGCTGTGGGACAATTCGCCAAGCCGGCCAGACTCGGCGATGTAGATGAGCCGTCCAGCGAGATAGCGGCAACGGGTTAAGAGGCGCTTCGCCGAGTAACCTTGGCTCTTGCCGAGCTGCTCAACAGTCTGTATCAACTCTTGGTCTATTGTGACGCGCAGCTCCTTGGCTCGCGTCACGAGTTCTATCAATTTGAGTCCTTGGACACCATCGCGATACTTTCCCCAGCCCATAAAACGCAGTGCACGTTCGGCGTAGCTAGATTCGCGCACGGCGATGCTGTAGTCAGGAATCGGGAGCCGCAGGTCTTCGGCGACCATCGCAGCACGTAGTGCCTCGGTTGATTCCGGATACCAAAGAAGAAATTTCTTGATATCTCCGATCAGGTACATCCATGCGGAATCCTTGCCGTAGTCGTTCTCACCCAACAGCCAGTCCTGCTTGCTGACTTCCAGACTCTTCGGGGAATCGCTGTCGTGGAGCGCAAGTTCCAGCTTGTCGATCTCCTCCTGCAAAATGACGAGCGAGATCCTAATCGCTTCGCGAGACCCCACTAGCGTCACGTCGTCGACATAGCGGATGTACTGCGCAGGCCCCTCCAGCATGCGCTCATCCAACGGGCGCAGATACAAGTTACCGATAAAGTGGCTAAACATTGGTCCCGTCAGAAGGTGCCCGTTGCCAGCTATTGCATGGTCTGCGAGCAATCGGTCGCCTAATTCTTGATGGGCTCGATCCAAGCCGGCGACTTCGCACGCGGATTGCCACGCACGGCGTGCATTCACAATGCGGATCGATGGATAGAACCGCTTGATGTCTCGAAAGCACACAGTAACGTCATGGGCTCGATGACAAGCGTTCGTGATGGCGGCGTACCGCTCTTTTAACCCAACAATGTAGTCAACGAAGACACCTCTTCTGTCACCGGGCTGCGATGGCCAATAGCTGAAAACATTCGGACTACGGGCGAAAGGGCCACCTTGCATCGCGCATGTGTCGATCAGGAAGGCTTCTACGAGCGCTTCATTCGGCGCAGGCAACATGAGTTCCCGACGCTGTAGCTCTCCATCTCCGCTCACTTCCTTGAAGTGATAAGCCCTATGGTACGGGGCGACATTTCGCTGGCGTACAAGCGAGGCAGCAACTTCACTGACCCACCTGTCAGACGTCGCCGCGCTGTTATCGAGGTAGTACCGCAACCCAAGGTAGGTTAGCGTGTCACGCGCGCGATACTGGCCTGTCGCTCGGGCAGCGAACGTCCCCGGCTTGCGCATCATGGACGTCTCGCGAAGCTGATGGGCATGACTGCCAACTTCACCCGGCTGGTCGTATCCGGTTTCAAAGGCAACACAAAACTGGCCTCACAGCGGTGAGCTGGTTCATCCGGCTTGGGTTCAGGGTCGGGACCCACCATGCGATCCCAAAGCGACTTGAATTCGCGGCGGAGCCAGCTGAACAGACCGCCCCTGTCCATCGATAGGTTCATGTCGGGCTCGATCCACACGGCAGCACTGTTAGCTCCCGAGGCATACCGAAACACCTCCTCCAGCTGAGCGCGGGCCGCATCTCGCCTTTGATCGCGTTGCAGAGCGCCGCTGAAGTTAGCGACGACTAGCAGCCGCATGTCGGCGGCGACTGAAGCCCGCTCGCTGGCTCGTACGAGATCAGCTGTAGACATCGGATCCATCACATTCCATGGAACCCACTGTCTGTCGAGAAAGATTGCCTGCGCTTCTAAAGTGGGCGCGACAGCTTCGAACATGGCACGCGATAACTCAATGGCATCGGCGGACAGCTCGCCGCCAACCCATCGGACGGTGAGCGGCATACGCGGCAAAACGCCCTTTTCACGCAGCACGCTCAGGGTGCAGAGCATGCCCAGTGACGCTGCACCCGCTCCGCAGGGCGCATCGGTCATGCAAACGACATTGCCGGCAATGGATGCCAGTATTCGGTCCGATGTGTTACCAGCTTTATGCTCAGGGTCGAGCATAGTGAGCATGGCTCTGGCAGAGGAACCATCAAACTTCTTTGCGAAGTAGTCGAGCTGTTCGCTACGACCTTGTCCCCCCGTAACGCCCGGGCCTTTCTCTTTTTCCAGGCCTTGTTCGCGCAAACCGTGGTGATCAGTCAACGCAACATAGGCGTTGGCGAGGGCCTCAGGGAGGGTGAGCACTCCAGATAATGGATTCCAAAGGCAGCTGGGGATCTGGTCCGGGGCGAGTAAACGTTCATGGCCAGACATTCATTACCCCGCACTTTGCATTTTCCGGACCCCGGGAACCACCTGCTGCAGTTCGCCGAACGCGAACTCACAACGAACTGCGCCAGGATGTCCGGTCGCGCGGCAGCAGTCCATCTGGATCGTGCACTTCGAACAGATCATCTGCGGTCAACTGACCCGGATAGAGCACCAGGTTCATCCCGCCCGGCCGTTGCGTCGACGGGAAAGCCAAGCCGGCAGCGCCCGATGCGAGCACGCGGTCGGCCATTTCCCAGGTCGGCGGCTCGATCCGCTGCCGGAACCACAAGTCCTTCCAGGCGCAGTCCCACTCCCGCCACAGTGCGTCCCATGACGGTGAGAAGCCGCCGCGGAAATCGACGATGCGTCCAAATCTCACCCGGTACGCGGCCAGCGTGCCGGGCGAGAACAACTGCTCAGCCTGCCCGTATTCGGCGATGGCGGTGTCCGGCGTGGTCGACAGATACACCGCGTGCGTCCCCGGGCGGTTGAAGCGACCGCCCTTGGCCGCGGCGCCGGCGCCGCTCTTGGGCTCGAATGCCCAACTCGGCGTCAGGACGCGGTAGTACACAGCGTCTGGCCCGACGGCGCCGAAGATCATGCCGAAGATCATCCGGTGGCGCCGGCCGACAGGTTGATCAGGTAGTCGCGCACGCCCTCGGCCAGACCATCGGCCACCAGTTGCTCGGCGGTGCGTCCGTCCAGTTCCATCAACGGCACGTTGCGGAACCAGAACACCGCCCGCTGGCGGTCGCCGCCAGTCAATTCCACCGCGATCGCCAGCACACTGGCGGCGCCGCGAAGGTAGTCCTGCAGCTTCTCCGCGTCCGGCGAACGGGTGGTCGTAGTGCGGTGTACCTTCGCCAGTTCGGCCAGCCGCTGGGTACTGATATGGAGTGTGTCGCTGAAGGCGGACGGCGAGAAGTAAGGCGCGCCAGGTTCCCGCAGGTCTTCCAGAAACCGGGCAGCATGATCGTGGTTCAGGACGGCATTCATGGGGGGACCAATAGTTGTAGTGCGATGCAATTATGATGCTTTTTTGATGCATGTCAAGTTCTTGGCCTCTCCAAAGCTTCGGAAGCTGCGTCTGCCGGCGTAACCAGCGCCAGAACGTCCTCCACCCGCCAAGCGGTGATGCGCAGGCCCAAGCGCCGGACCGGCTGTGGGTAGCGGCCAGTCTTCACCCCCGCCCACCAGGTCGAGCGCGAGACCGGGATCAATGCCGGGATCGCCGGGCGCCCCCTGCCGGCCGGTCGACCGATGATGTGGTGCAGCCGCAGGTATCCGGTTTCCGGGAGCGGGTATGGCACCGAAGTGTCTGGCGCATGGATGTCTGTCTTGGGCGGTGTTCCGAGCCGCATCTTGCTCACGCTCATGGCAACACTCCTGTCTGGAGTTTCATCGGTCGGTCCAACTGCAGCACCAAGTCGCGGTTCACTATCACCCGCACCGGAAACCCCGCCCGCACCCTCAACGTCGGCTGCAAGTCCAAGTTGCGGCGAGTGACCTGCTGGCCGACCTGGTTGACGGTCTCCTGCACGCTCTCGCGCGTGGCGATGACGATGCGGCCATCGGCATCGACGCGATCGGGTGCGGCCAGCTCGGCGCCGACCCCGATCAGTGTCGAGAGCGCCGCGCCGGCAAAGATGCGGCGCCAGTGCCAGTCCACGCGGTCCTCCAGCCCGGCCTGCCCCGCGACGTCGGTCGACGGCAGGCGGTCGAGCACCAGCGAGGAGCCGTCCGGGCGGATCAGACGCGTCCACACCATCAGCATGCGGCGCTGGCCGTAGGCGACTTGGCTGTCGTATTGGCCGATCAGTCGGGAGCCCTGCGGCACCAGCAGGCGCCGGCCGGTCGCGCTGTCGTAGACGTGCTCGGTGACCGTGGCGATCACCTGCCCCGGCAGGTCGGAGTTCACCGCGGTCACCAGCGCGGCCGGAATCACGCTGCCTGCCATCAACTGGTAGAGCGAGCGCGGCGTCTGTACTTCCGCGCTTCCGTAAATCCGGCTGTCCGGCTCTGCGTCGGCGAACGTCCGCTTGTCCGCCTGCCGATTCTGACGGGCGTAGTCGTCGTCGGCCTGTGCCGCGCCTGGCGGCGAAAGCCAAGGCATGACCGGCGCATCCACGTTCTCCGTGGCAGTCGGCGGCGGCGCACCGGTCGACCTCGCCTGCCGCGTCTGGAAAAGCACCTGCGCCTTCGCCGCCGCGTCGGCTTCGGACTGCAAGCGCTGCTGCTCACCACGCTTTGCAACGTCCGGCGCGGGCAGGGCGTCGACCGTTTCTGCGGGAGTGGTGGATTCCGCTTCGGAGCGAAATGGCGGCGGAACCTGCCGATAGTCGCTCGGAAGCTGCTGCAGTCCTTCGGCCGGCGTCACCCGCTCGACGTTGTGCGTCTCCCGCACCGGCGCGTCTCGCCCCTTCGGCGTTCGGAACGCCCACAGTGTCGTCAGCAGCACGCACAGCGCAAGCCCGCCGACCAGCACGATCAGCGTGCGACGGTTGAGTCGCGTCACGGCCGCCGGCCGCGCCCGCAGTTCCAGCTTCGCCGGATCTTCTTTCGGCGGCACGCTCATCGCCGGCGCTTCCTCCCGTCGATGCGTTCGATGCGCACGACTTGCTGGCGTTCGCCGCCCAGCCGCATCTCGGCCGCGCCAAACAGACGGTCAACGACCAGATACTGCGTCCGCAGCCGGTAGTTGACCAACTGAGTGTCGCCCTCGGTGCCGATCACGAACAGCGGCGGCAGTTCGCCCTGGGCGATGTTCGGTGGCAGCTGGATGTAGACCTTGTGGCCGTCGTCGAACGCGCGCAGTGGCCGCCAGGCGGGTGCATCGCCGGTGATCGCGTAGCGGAACCGTAGCTGCTCCAGCGCGATGCTATCGCTCACGGTCGTTGGCGCCTCGGCGGTGCGTTGCCGCAGCGTGCGCACCAGCGCATCCGGGTACTCCCACGCGACCGAGGCCATCCATGTCTCCGGCGTCGCCGCCAGCTCAAGGTGGTAGCTGCGGCGGTCGGTGTTGATGACCAGGTTCGTGCGCAGGTCGGCGCGCGACGGCTTCACCAGCACGTGCACGCGCAGATCCGCGCCATTGCCGCTCTCTGTGTCGCCGATGATCCAGCGCACGGTGTCGCCCGCCGACACCGACAGTAGCTGCTCGCCCGGCTGCAACGCGATGTCGGTGACGCGGCCGGGGCTAGCATAGACCTGGTACAGCGCGCCGGCGCTGTACGGCCAGACCTGCATCGCGTTGACGAAGCCGTCCTTCACCGGTTCGATGCGCGCAGCGCGATTTGCGGCGGCGACCGCGCGCGCCGGATTGATCGCACTGGCCTTGGTTGCTATCGGCAGCGACTTCAGCTGGCCGGGCAACGGCAGCGGTGTCGGCACCTCGACCACCTGTACCGGCGCCGGCGGCTCGGGCGCTGGCAGCACCTCGACTTCCGGCGCTTCGTCCAACGCGATTTCCGGCGCCGGCCGCGTCGTGGCGCAGGCGCCCAACACGATGCACAGCGCGATCGTCGCAACGATTCGGTTCATGGCGATTCTCCTGCAGCGGTCGAGCCGAATTCCCGGCTCCAGTCCAGCCCGTTGACGTAGATGCCCAGCGGGTTCTTGCGCAACCGCACCTCGTCGCGCGGCGGTTGCATCACCACGGTGACGATCGCGGTCCAGCGCTCGACCCCACCGGGTGAACCATTGACCGTGCTGCGCTCGATCCAGCGCAGTTGGAACGAAGATTCCGAAGCACGCACGACACTGGTCACTTCGACCGCCACCGTCACGCGGCCCACGCGCGCGAACGGATCGTTATCGCGCGCATAGGTATTGAGCGCCGTCGCACCGCGATCGGTGGCGTAGTCGTAAGCCTCCAGCCAGTTCGTTCGCAGCACCACAGGATCGAGCGGCAGCGAGCGCACGTTGCGGATGAAGCGCTCCAGTTCGCGCGCGATCTGCGCATCGGTCGGCCGGTACGCCTCCAGCGCCGGCCCGACCGCGCGCACCTGGGGAAGATCGAACGCGGCGAGCATCTGCCGAATCTGGTGCTGGCGCTGAAGATCGCCGTGGCACTGGACTGCAGCGCGGCCGAGTTGATGAGCGAGACCGAGGCGAAACTGCCCAAGGGATGGTTCACGCCGAACCGCGAATAGGATAGGGCCGGTCAGTCCGACCTAACCGGGGGCTTTTCATGGTCTTGAGATTCGATAATCGTTGGCGCTTCACGCCGCCGGAGGATGGCACGCTGAAGCGAAGGGCCATGCCCGACGCTGCCGTGGACGAACTGGCCGGGCTGGTCGGTCGAGTCGCCACGCAAGGAGATCGCCAGTCGATCTACGAGCACTTCAAGTCGCACTTCTGCTCGGTCAACGGCGCAACGCACTACCGCAGTTCGAACGCAGGCTGGGCCGAGTCCGACCTGAAAGCTCAGATGGATACAGTGGCGGCGAATGCACCGCTGTTCATAGAGGCCTACTACGACAGTTGCGAAACGCTCCGGACCAGACAACCGGAATGGCTCGTCCCGGATGTGGCAATCCTGAACTACGTCTTGGCCCGCCACGAGGTCGGCTATGAAGTTCGGCCTCCCGACCTGGTCGTGCTGGAAAGCAGCGGCCCGCTGGTCCCCGTCGCGCCCAGGCCACCTACCCTGTCGGAGCAGGCCGCTGAGATATTCCAGCGCTCCATTGAGCGTTCAGAACAACTGATACACGAAGGTCGCGACAGGGAAGCCGTACAGGAACTCCTGTGGCTGCTCGAAAGCGTAACGACAGCGTTCCGCGGCGTGCAGACGCAGTCCGGCAAGGTTGAGGGTGGCTACTTCAACCAGATCATTCGCGATCTTCGCGCGAAGCATCGCGGAACCACGCTCGACCGAGCCCTGGACTGGACGACCAATCTGCACGGCTATCTTTCATCGCCTACCGGGGGCGGCATCCGCCACGGGCTCGATCTGAACCAAGGCATTGCCCTCGGGCCGAGAGAAGGACGACTGTTCGCGAACTTGATTCGCAGCTATATCGTCTTCTTCCTTGCCGAGCACGAGGCAATGAAGAAAGGAGAGGACATGCGCGGTTGAATGTGGCAAAACGATGCCGCACTCGGCATGACGGCATCATCCTGCGCCCGACTGGAGCGACAACCCCATGGCAATCGTCAACCTTCCAATCCGGCTTCGCCCTTTCCACAAGCTCACTGTCGGCGAGTATCAGCAGCTTTTGCATAAGCGGCTGAGCGAGGCTTTCCCGAGCCTGCCGGTTCGCCCCGAATGGGCCGCGATGCGCGACGAGCGCGGTCTGTATTCGCCGCGCCTCGACACCGCCGTTGGGCCGTTCGCGACCAATACGATCCACATTACCGACTACGACCGGCTGGTTCACGACCATGGTCAGCTGCTGCACCGATGGTTCGACCTGCATGGCGCCAATCTTCGAGATGCAAACGCTGACCAGAACCCGTTCGGTTTCGAGCATGCCTGTCACCGGAACCAGAACGCGCGCTGCTTCCTCGCTTTCGAGATCGAGAATCGGGTATCGCAGAAGCACCTGATGGGCGGCGCTATCAATGCCGCGGCGCTGGGCAGGCTCGGCATTGCCGTCGCCTGGAACGCATCGGTCCTGCAATCCTTCATTCGTCTGCGCAGCTACCTGCTGTTTCTGAGTAGCGTCGGCAAGAATTCCTTTGACCCGTCGAACCTGCTAATCCTCACCGCATCCCAGTTGATGGGCTCTTTCCATGAAAACAGGACGCGCCGATACGGCGGACGCGCCTGAACCTTTGCCTCCAGAACGCCGCGCACCGGGACCCGCACGATGTCCGTCGAACTTTCGCCAGCGACCTACTCGCTCCTGATCAGCACCATTTCTATTACCGTCGCCACCGTATCGCTGGCATTCGCGGTCTATTCCTGGCGACAGGCCAACCGGCCGTTGTTGTCCGTACGGATTACCGCACCCGGCGGCGGCAACCAGGCGATCCCGCTGAACATCCTTATCGAGAACACCGGCAACCGTCCGGCACGCGACGTACGCCTGGTCGCGAAGGAGAAGGATATCCTCGCCGCGCTTGCACCCGGCTGGCCGCAGAAAGTGCCGCAGGATGCGCAAAGATGCCTGCTCGACGGCTTGACGCTGGCGGTGCTGGCCAACGGCAAATCGTGGTCGAACGCATTCGAGCATCTGCAAGGACAGGCCGGTCCTTGGCGTCCCGGCGCGGAGATACCGGTGCAAATCCGCTATCGTGACATCGGCTGGCGCCGCTTCCGGACGAGGTACCGGCTGGTGCTTGCCGACGATGCCGGATTCGCGCAGACGTTCTGGTCGCCATCGAATAGCACCGCGAAGCCCCGGTAGCACGTGCCACTCCGCTTCGGCGAACTGCGCCAACGGTTTTTCGTCAGCTACGCATACGACGACGCGGGCTGGTGAACCAGCCCGCGTCGCAACGCCCGCATTACTCTACAGGGAGGCTCAAGGTCGGCGGCAGCCAGCCCGACTTGGCCAGCAGGCTCGCGGCCGACGATGCCAATGCCTCGCGCTTGAGCTTGGCGAACCCCGGCCCGCCGTGGCCATGCTGGCCGAGAATGTGCAGCGTGTCGGCCTTGCGCAGCCGCTGGAAGTAGCCGGCGCTGGGCTGCCAGTGCGCGGCCATGTCCAGTTCCAGCGCCGACAGCAACAGCAGCGCCGGCTGCCGGTCGTCGAAGCGCTGTACCGCGTTGAAGCTGCGCGCAGCGCAGTAGGCCAGCAGCGACACGACCAGATGATCGTCGGCCTGCCGGCACCACGCCCACAGTTCATCGCTGCCGGCCGGCAGCGTGCGTTCCCATGCTGCGTGCCAGCCGATGCGCGCCTCATCCGTGCTGCTGCCCATCAAGGTTTCCGACGGGCCGGGATTGGCGTGGTCGGTCATGCCGATGTCGAGGCCGTGTCCATCGCGCTCACCGCGCATTGCCAGCACCAACTGGAACGCCAGCGCCCGCAACGCCAGCGGCAGATTGTTGGCCAATGCCTGCTGAGCAATGACGGTCAGGAACGCCGATAGGTCCTGCCGCACCGGCTTCGGGTCGCGGAAGGCACCGGGGCCGGCGGCATCGTCCTGCCCGCCCTTGCGCGTGGTCTTGGTCACCTTTCGCTTGTCCTCGGAACGAATCAGACCGTCGAGGATTTCAACGCGGCCCGCGTGGCCGAGCGCAACCACCGCACCGGCCAGCGCCGCCGCTTCCGGGTCGAGCCCGACCAGCCCGTGCTCGATGCCGGCGATCTTGTCCTCGATCGCCTCGCAGCGGGCGTTGGCCTGTTCCCACACGGCGTCGGATTCGGCGGCGTCGCCCTGCGCTTCCAGCGCCCGCACCCGCTGCTCGGCTTCGGCCAGTTGCTCGCGCAGCTGTTGCAACCGCTTCCCGGTCCTGGCGTCGGGCTCCTGCCGGACGTTCGGCACGCGCCCGTAGCGCGAGCGCTGCTCGTAGTCGAGCGTGCCGACCACCATCTCCACCCACGGCAGTTGCAGGCGCAGCTTCTGCGCTTGCTTTTCCAACTTGGCCTCGGCCAGCCGCTGCAGCAGCGCGGCGTCCTCGAAATAGTCGGTTTCGTCGTCGCCGAACAGGTCGCGGCGGATGCTGCCGCCCGCAGCGACATAGGCCTTGCGCCCGACGAAGCGCGCCCGCGGGTCGTCGCCGCGCACCGCCGACTCGGTTAGGCGGCGGCGGATTTCCCAGGCCGAGGGACGCGCGCCCTTTTTCAGCAGCGCGTCCTGCGCGGCGTGGTCGTCGGTCAGGGTGAAGGCCATGACCTGATCGAGGTTCAGTTCGTCGGCGCGGTAACGCTTCATCACCTGCCGCGACACATTCGCCAGCCGCAGCCGCTTGTGCACGGTGTCGGCGCTGACTCCGAACTCGGCGGCGATGTCCTCAGCCGACTTGCCCTCGTCCACCAGCTTGGCGAAAGCGTCGAACTGGTCGGCCGGGTGCATCGCCTCGCGCTCGACGTTCACGCTCAGACTGGTCGCGGTGGCCTGCTCGCGCGGGATGACGCGGCAATCGACCGGCTCGGCGACCACCAGTTCCTTGCGCTTGGCCAGCAGCCGCAGCGCGGCGAGCCGGCGCTTGCCGGCGACCACCTCGAAGCCGGGCCGCTTGGCCTCGCGCGGGCGCGGGATGACGGTCAGGTTGTGGATGAGCCCGCGCGCCTTGATCGAGGCGGCGAGGCTCTCGATGCGGGTGCCGCCGGTCTTGCGGACGTTGAGCGGGGACGGGAACAACTGGTTGAGCGGGATCGCCCGCACGCTGTACTGCCCTTGGACTTGCGCGTTCATGGTGAACTCCTGTTGGTTGTCATCGGTGCGTTGCGTGGCCCCGCTCCGCAGGAGCAGGGGTTCGCAACAAGCCGATGGCGACCGCTTGCCACGCAGCCCGGCGCAATCAAGGGAGCGGCGCAGCCGCAGGCGAGGACACGGGTCGCTGCGCGGGCCCTTGACTGAGGGAGCCGGGCGAAGTGGCAGTCGTCACAAGGAGCAAAAAGAAACGCCCTGCCTTGCGGCAGGGCGTTCGTCGCAGCGATCAGTCGTTGTTCGGCCGCGACCAAATCAAGCTGTAGCTGCCGTCGTCGCTCTCGACCAGGCGGGCGTAGATCGCCGCCGGGAACGAGGGGTCGTCGATCGAGACCGACAGGTACGGCCGGTTGGCCTGGCTGGTCTTAGCCCAGGCCGCGCCCAGCTCGTAGTTGCCGGACAGCACCCGGTAGTCGGGGCTGTTGTCGCTGGTCTTCTCATTCGGGACGAACTTGACCTTGACGTTGACGTTGAGGGTGCGGACGGTGCCCGCGTAGCCGTTCTCGGACTTGGTGAAGGTGCCGATGGTGGACATGGTGTTTCTCCTTCCGGTTGGTCAGGTCGCGCCCATCGCGGCCTTGACGGCGATCGGACAGGCGATGGCCGGGCGCCCGCACCGCTTGCGGTCGCAACGCAGTGGAGAACCGGGAAAGAGCAAAGAATTTGTCGGCGAGGAAGGCGGCACGCCGGGGAAATTGTTTGCGCGTCCGGTTGCGGGTACGAGCCCGAGGCGCAGGCGCGCCATCGACCACGATTCGCCGACAAGTGAAGGCCGCATGGGTCGATCTGATTGGAAGGAGTGCTGGCCACCACGGCTTATGCCAAGTCCGGGCAACGCGAATATGGCCCTCGACGACAGCCACGTCCCGTCCCGAATGGCAGCAACACCATTGCGATGTATCACCGGCAACTAGGAGCTGGGCGCGGGACAGCGACCGCATGCCTGCTGGCTGCTTTCGGAACTCGACCCGAACCCCAGCGAACGCATCCTGCAGTCGAAGACGGCAGCTGCTATGCCCCTGGTCGCAACCGACCCACGCCATCGCGACTTCCGGCTGCAAGGCATGGCGTTTCATCGGCGATTGCACAAAAAAGGAGGGGCTTACGCCCCTCCCGACAACCGGCGGCTTAGACCCAGCCGCGCGAGGCCATCGACAACGGTGTATGTCCGCCGATGACGAAATGGTCCAGCAGTCGCACGTCGACCAAGGTCAGGGCCTGCTTCAACCGTGCGGTCAACGCCCTGTCGGCCGCCGAAGGCTCAGGCTCGCCAGACGGATGGTTATGGGCCACAACGACCGCCGCCGAATTGTGCATCAGGGCCTGCCTGACCAGTTCGCGCGGATGCACCTCGGCTCCGTCGATCGTGCCGAAGAACAACTCGGCGTAGTCGATCAGCCTGTGCCGCGTATCAAGGAACACGGCGGCGAAGACCTCGCGCTCTAGGCCCGCCAGCTTGTCGCGGAAGAATCGACTGGCAACCGACGGATCCGAAAACAGCGTGCCGCGGCGCATGCGCTGGTCGACGACCGACCGCGCGGCCTCCAGGATCTGGTCCGCAGTTGCCAACTGGTAGCGACGTCGCGGGTCACGGACAAACAGTGGAGAATCGAAGGAAGAAGACGACATGAGCGTGCTCCGGTACCGGGCGGGATTGCCCGGCGCCGGGTCGGCACGCCGCAGCGCAGCGGTCAAGGGTCGCAGACGGCCGCAGGCCGCAAGCGCAAAGCGCGCAGCCCTTGACGGCGAGAACGGCGTGCTACGGTGACCGGACACTGCAAGCCCCACCCTACCCCACCCACCCACCAAGCATGGAATGTCATGGCAAGCGAAGCGCGCAGATCCGCGAGGACCGGAGACGCACGGGATCAATGCTGGACGGCCACGACTCGCAAGAGACGTGGTCGCAGCCCAAATGGCTGGAGGTCGGCCTGGATCTGATCTGTGCCTGATGGGGACGCACTGGAGTTAAGCTATCCGGAGCCCTGATAGGCAGGGGAAACAGAAATACTCTCTTACCGCTCAGAGCCAGTCGGCTGGAGGCAAAGCGTGACATTCACACCTTTTGATCCGTTGGAGTTCAAGAACACCAAGGTCAATGACGCTGCGTTGGGAGCCCTAAAGCGGGAGATAGAGAACATCCTGAGCTCATATGTGGGCTGGTACGACCCATTCTGCGAACTGATCCAGAACGCGCTGGATGCGGTGGAGGCGCGCGTAGCCGCCGAATCGGCCGCAGGGACGGAGGCGAGCTACACGCCCACCATCAGGGTCCGCGTTGATCTGGACCAGAACTCCCTGACAGTCACTGACAACGGAATCGGCCTGGACAAGGACAAGTTTGAGCAGTTCCTCGCACCGAACTTCTCATTCAAATCCGGGAAGACACGAGGTCATAAAGGTGTCGGGGCTACATATGTTGCATATGGCTTCAACTATATGCGTATCTCCACAAAGACGCCTGGATTCTCGGCTTCCGGACGAATCATTGGCGCCAGAAACTGGTTGCGGAGCAATGCTTCAGGCGGGAATCCGAAGGTTGAGCCCGACACCTCCAAGCAAGTGGATGAGAATTTCGATTCGTACGACAGGGGTGTCTCTGTCACGGTCCGCTTTGACGAGACAACTCACCCCAAACGCCTCGATTGGATCAAAACCAATACCGCAGATCGTTGGCACAAGGTACTTTCAATCAAAACTGGACTCGGATCAGTGTCCAGAAACGCTTCGATCCATGTCGGCATTACTGTAGTTTCGAAAGGCGCGGAAACAGCGACAGAAGCTATTGGTACCGCCTATCTCTGGCTCCATGAATCAACGACCAAAAGCGTGTCCATCAAAGACCTCGCTGCAGCATCCAAAGCGTTGTTCGAAAAATACGGTACAGGTCGGAAGTTGCCAGACAAGTACAGAAATCTTGACTTCATCTATGAGACATGGACATCTGAAGAGATCGGCCACCTGCTGGGTAACCAGCTTGATGAGGAGGAGCTTGAGGTACTCGCGAAACACAACCCAACAATAAGTGTCGAATACGGCTATACGACCAAGCTCTGGCAGAACTTCAACGATTCGCTCCATCTGCGTGGAGGCGGATACCGCGTTCTGCATACTGGCATCCAGCTTGCGGCAAACAACATGCCGCAGGGAGAGCCGATTCTTGTTCCGCTCAAGAGATATACCGGCCGTCAGAATCAGGTCCATTTTCTCGTGCATTTCGACAACTACACACCCGACTTGGGAAGAAAGGGATTTCATCGGGAGCTCTCTGACTTTGCAAAGAGTGTCTCCCAGAAGCTTCTGGAAACCCAGATCGCGAAGTTCCACGGATCCATGAAGGCCAATTCGGGCGCATCACCGGACCTTGCCCGGGAGATTGCAATCAGTGATTGGAAGACCGAGATGCTCAATCATGAATCAGAGCAACCGCTTCAACTCACGAACAAGCACTTCTTCCTTCCGATCGAACGGGTTTCCATTACGTCTGTTCCGACGCGGGAGCAAGATGTAATTGCTCTGTTTCACCAGCTTATTGCAGGCGGGGTTGTGCGCGGTCTCAATGTCATGTCGACAAACGAGCGCTTCACCTATGACGGCCTGTTCAAGATATCCTTTGATCTCAAGCCAGAACTCTTCATCCATGATCCCGAAGAGAACCCTTTGGGAGTGCCCAGCGAAGTGGTAGCCGCGCTCCAAGGAAAAGTCACGCTTCCTCGCGTACTGGAGTACAAGTTCAGTCTCGATGGCTTGGTGGAGGATTTCGACAGTCAAAGCAAGAACATAAAGGACATCGATCTCTGCGTCGCCTGGGAAACAGGGGACCTTTACGTCGAACGATATGGAATCACGTCATTGCTGATACCCGAGAACTCCGATCAGCGCCAATACCACGGCATCACACACGTTCTCTATGACATTGAAACGGGCGCCAAACATTGCGATCTGATCATATTGGGCGAACTCATAGAGCATCTGAACGATCCTTCTGGGTCTGCGGAGAAACAGCGCCAGAAGTATGAGTAGATCCTACGGGGAGAATGGTCCACGCGATATCAATAACGGCGTCTATCGGAAGCGCTGCTGACTGCTGAGGAACTATGGATATGAAGCCAAACATGGCTGGTCCGACAATGAAGATCCTGTACGGGCCGCCAGGCACTGGAAAGACATGGCGCGCCAGCAGGGAGGCGGTTCTGGCCATTGATCCATCCGGCTACGCCAAAGCGATGAAGCAGGCCGATCCCGATACGGAAATCCGCAAGCTCCATGCAAGCCTTGTAGCCGATGGAAGAATTCTCTGGATCACGTTTCACCCCAGCTACTCCTATGAGGATTTTGTCGAGGGCTACCGTCCGATTGTTGACGACAATGGTCAACTCGCCTATCGCGTTGTTGACGGTCCGTTCATGGCTCTCTGCCTTCGCGCCCGCTTCGAGACCGATCTGCGCATCGGCGAACAGCTGCACGATGCATCAGGTGGAGCGGCAGGCGTAGTGGTGGACAAAGACGCCGGCGGCTGGATCGTCAGGGTGACGCCCAATCGGACCGACGAAGTTGCATCCTCAATCGACAAGTACGTTCCACGCTACGTCGTGAACCGGATTCTTGAGAAAGGGTTCCCGGCCCAGATTTTTTCCATTCCAGGCAAGACACTTCTGAAGCTGGCTGATTACGACATAGATCCAGGGGATGATGACGTACCACCCCCCAAGGAAGGGGAGACGGCGGCAAAGCGTAGTGGGTCGGTTATCAGGAAGATAATTGCCGCCCGCACCGGAATGTTCTCCTCCTCGGATATCAGCAATTCGTCCCATATAGGCTCAGTGGTCAGAAGACTGATCGAACTGAAGAAGAAGGGTCCTTCTGCAGGAAGTCCTGTCGTAATCGTGATTGATGAGATCAACCGCGCTGAACCGTCACGGGTCTTCGGCGAGTTGCTTACATTGCTGGAGTCAGACAAGCGCCAGGGAATGCCGGAGGAGAAGAAGGTTCTGCTTCCCTATTCAAAGCGACTGTTTACCGTACCGGCTAATGTTTCTGTTATTGGCACCATGAACACCGTTGATCGATCGCTCACTGCTCTTGATTTTGCAATGAGGAGACGTTTCGAATTCGAGCTGGTCACAACAGACCCTCAACTGGTGCCCGAGGACCATGACGGCATCAATATCCGGTCTTTGTTGGACCGGATCAATACGCGTGTCAGCATGTTGCTCGGCAATGGACGCGAGTTCGGGCACTCATTTCTGATGGAGCATACGTTGACTGCCGTGCAGAGCACCCATGGCTGGGACACGCTGCCAGACGGAAAAGTACGCGCGCTCGCCCATGTGATCCGATCCAGCATCATGCCGACGCTCGCGGAATATTTTCATGACGACATGAGTAAGATCCGTGCAATAGCCGGTGAAGCCAAGAGCGGAAGCGGTGCCACAATCTCCCTGTTTGACCGTCCCACTTCCGACCCTCAGTTCCTCGCGCGCCTGCCGGACGAGTACGAGTACTCGGAACTAAAGTCCGGAACATTCTCCAGCTGGTGGAACCCTGCTTCCCCTGATTGGGATTCGAAGCGATTCAAAGAGTTCGCGTCAGCACTTGCTGCCGGAAACTAGCAGTCGGAGCAGCCTGTGCCTGTATTGACCACATGGGAAGGCATGGAGATTCCTCTTCCAGAGGGGATGGACCGGCATGCAGCCGGGCGCAGACTCATGCACGCTGGCGAAGATGCATCTTTTCCAACCTTCCGTTGGAAAAAGGGCAAGCTCCATGCCGCCGAAGTTGTCGGCTGCATCCAGGTGGGGCGTCTTAGAATCAACGTCCTGCCGAAGCTGGATACGTCAGAGCCCGATCGGGATAAAGAATTTCTGTTGAACATGCTTCATGCGGCGGGATATCTGAGCCGTCCTCACACCGGTTCCGCGGAAGTCCGACAATCCTCCTCCGACCCATTGGAAGCCATGATCTCTGAGGTCGCGTCCGAGATGCTGTCTGCGCTCGGGGAGGGTGTGCCCAGGAGATACGAAGAGAGACAGGAAGATCTGTCGGCGGTTAGAGGACGCATCGATTTTTCCCGGTTGTCGACCCGCCTGCCCAGCGAACGCGCACGTCTGCCGATGCGTCATTCACCGCTCACTACCGACAATGAGCTTGCGCAATGCATAAAGGGAATCGCACGGCTTTTGTACCGGTTGACCAGAAGCAGCTCTAATAGGCAATCGTTGGCAACCGTTCTCGGTCAGTTTGCCGGAGTCAGCGACAGATTACCCACCCATGAGCAGCTCGATGCGCTGATGCTCGCGCGTCGCGAATCCCATTGGAGTAAATCGATCTCTGTCGGACGTCTTCTCCTGACTGGTCAATCTCCAGATCCTACTTTCTCAGGTGAGAGCGACGCTTTCTCCATGCTCTTCCCATTACAGCATCTGTTTGAAAGGATGATGCGCAAGATCCTGACAAGCGCGTTTCAGAATAGTGATGTACGCGCCCGCCATCGCAGCGATCCACTGTTCCTGCTGGAAGACCCGCTGGACAGGACCGGCATTGTCCGACTGAAGCCCGACTACCTATTCGAAGACACCTCGGGGCTTCTTGCGATCGGGGACGCGAAATGGAAGCGGGCTTCTGAGTTCGGGCGCGCACATGGAGTCAAACGTGAGGATCTTTACCAGGTTAACGCGTACCTGGCGAGATACGGTGTCCGGAATGCCTTCATCTTTATGCCACGCGCCAACTGGATGACATCAGACTGGATGAAGTCCTATCAGATCCCCGAGACTGAAAGACATATTCATCTCATGGGGGTAGACATCGAAGGCTTGATCAGCCGGGACCGTACGATACGTGATAGAGCATTTTCAGTATTCTCGGAGCCGATTCTGCGCATCCTGGGAAGTTAAGTAGTCAACCGTTTCGGCTTGCGAATACGGAGTTCGGAATGACCGCCGTCTCGGCTCAGCAGTTCCTCGATGTACCAGCGCTCCGCTGCCCCGCTTTCATCCGAGTCCTCGACCCTGACAACCACATGTCGATGCCCAAATGAAGGCGTTGGGTTTTTGTACGCATCGATCACAGCTTCAACGACAGCAGAGAGGCCATGAGTGACGTCGTGCTCCCAGATCCGCAAGACGCTCCAGCCCTTCTGAAGCAGATGCCGGGTCTGCAACCGATCCCGTGCAGTATTGGTCTTAAGCTTCTCATCCCAGAACTCCGACCTTGATCTCGGCCTCACGTAGTGTGAGGGGCACCCGTGCCAGAAGCACCCGTCCAGAAAGATCAGGAGCCTTGGAGAGGGAAAGGCAATATCCGGCCTAGTTCCCTCTACACGCAGATTGAGCCGGTACCTGAGTCCCCGATGCCACAGCGCCTTGCGCAACAGCAACTCGGGGCCTGTGTCGCTGCCCCGGATCCGCGCCATATTGGCGCTACGACTCAGCGACTGTTGTCTCGGCATATATAACTTCCTCAGGAGACAGCAAGTCTCCTGATTCCATCTTCCCTCGTGACTTCCCTTGATGCATCCACAAGAGACAGGATTGATGCCACACGCTCGGCAAACTGCTGACTGAGAAGAGGAGGAACCGCATTGCCTACGACCCGGAACCCATCGACGAGTCCCACACTCCCGAATCGGTAGTCGTCCGGGAAGGACTGTACACGGGCTGCCTCACGGACAGAAAGCGTACGAGGCAGGAACGGATGAACATAGGCGTAGGTATCCTTGGCCATATGACTGACGATTGTCTTGGAAGGCTGCGCGGGATCCATGCGCGAAAGCCAGTCCCCGTGCGCCCCCCCGCGCTTCTTCAGATAGTTCTCCGCCAATAGATGATGCTGCAGTTCTCCGGGATGCGGCGCAATCCCTTCGAGCAGCAATCGCAGGCTCAATGAGCCGTCAGCTATCGCAGCAAGGGTGGTGACCTGCTTCAACGAGACCCCCATTTTCTTGGAAAGCCCGGGAGTGGAGGCAAGCGCTTTCCGCAACGCCATGAGAACATCATTGATAACTTGCAGGGTTGGCGCGTCATCACAACGATAGTCCATCCACCGCTTGCCAGGACCCATCAGAGCAAAGAAAGCCTCATCGTCCGGGCGTGGAGGACGGGCAATATGCGCATCAACCGAGGTACCTCTGAATGTCCAGTTTCTGAAAATCTCCTCTGCCGTTTCGACAGGCGCACCTCCAGTCTGCCTGTTGTCCTCATCCCGGACAGGGATCTCCGATCCCTGGCTTTCGAAATCAGGAGTCGGCAATCCATCAAGTGCAACCAAAAGTGGAACAGGCGGCCGCTTCTCAAGAGAGAGCACCCAGGATGCAGCATCGATATCGGACAATGAATCAGCGATTTCCTTCCGGATACCTGCCATCACAAAACGTTCCCTGTTCTGTGGAACCGCGTGTTCCGATGCAACGACAATGCGCCGTGCGATATCGTAATGGAGGCCGCTTGCTGAAACCGCTTCTATCGCCTCCGCCAGAATGTCGGCCGCATCAAACTCGATGCCCTCGGATTTCACTACAGCCTGAAAATGCCGTACGTTTTCAAAGAGGAACACTTCCGGAGACAACGCCGCCACAAAAAGCACGTACTGGTGCATGAGCTGATTACGGCTGTCTACAGAATCCTCATCTTCATGGACATGTACGCTCTGTTCACGCAGGCTGCGGATCTTGCCCCGCCCGATACGGCTGAAACCTTGGCAGGGCGGGCCTCCCAGGAGCACTGATACCTGATGTCCATCCTCATAGATCGATCTCAGCGCCGATTGCACACCGGCATCGCCGAAGAAGGTTATACGCGCCTCTTCGCGTGATGCACGCCAATCCAACCACAGGCGCTTTATCCGCTGCATTGGACCCGTCTCGAGAAACTGCTGGAACTTTCGGATCCGCTCTGCTGCAGATGCCAGTTGACCCCGACCTGCCCCTTCTGCTCTGGCGCTCAGCTTGTCGACCTCCGCATCCCAGAGCTTGCGTGCCCTGGTCCGGCAAGCACGAAGTACGCCATTGTCCGCGTGTCGGAATGGAGCGTCGCCCCCGGCTACCGCATCGCCATCACGATGCCAGATGAGAGGCCCTACTCTTGGATATGCACTTCCGGTGGTGGGCAGTTTCGTGGCGCTGTGGAACCCGGCAACTGATGTCTGTCCCAGCACGCCAGACCCCATGACCCTTATTTCTTCCAGATACTCTGGCTGGCTCCTACATGAGGCCAAGCTATCGAGAAACATGCTGTCCAGATCGTGCAAATGCTTTCTCAAGCTGGAAATGCCGACTTTCTGCAGTTGCGCAATCAGATCTTCGTCGCCGGATGACCGGGCAAGATGATCGAGATAGTAGGCCTGTATCTCAGCCTCGTTCATGAAGTCGGTGATGTCCTCATGCCTTGCAATAGGCAGGTCACCGGATGGCGAAGGATGGTTGTCATTGAACACCCGTACCATGGCATCTTCGATATCCAGTGCCATGGCAACACGATAGACGCGGCCATCATTGGAGCGCTCGAATCCCAACGACATACCGCCACAACCGCAGAACAGATCCACTACATAGCGTGGTCGCGGCAACAGTGTCTGCGCAGATTGAGGCAAGCTGTTCAGCAGCTTAGCGCTGTCCGCTGCCTCAGCATTGGGGAGAGTTCTGACCAGTTGTATCGGACGGTTCTGTCGACCAGTACCGTTAAGCCACAAGCGGTATTTCGCAAGCGAATCACTCCGGACATATTCCCCATCCAGATGGCGCATGAGCGCGGATACGCCTATACCTATCGCTGCCGCAGCCTCCTGAAGGCTGATGCTCTCCGATTGGATGCGATGCCGCACTTGCGTCAGAACAGGGTGTTTCATCTAACTCTACTTTGGTTTTATGAAGAGATGGGGCAATAGATGCAGGGGTGGAACCAGTGCGCACCGTCAGCAACAGGGCGTGCAAGATTTTTTAGGTAAGCGCAGCCAGGTACTTCACCGTCTCAGGATGCTTGCGCACCAGACGGATCAAAGCTGTGGCCTGAGCATTCGGCCTGGCCCGCCCCTGCTCCCAGTTTTCCAGTGTTCTGATGTTGGTCCGTAGGTAGTTAGCGAACACATGTCGCGACATCTTCAGACCCTCCCGGATTTGAATGAGCTCTTGGGCTGTAAGCTCTGGCAGCTTCGCCAAATGCAACTTGTGCGAACGCCACGTAGCCTTGTCCTGATGCTGTGGGCCAGGACCGGCTGCCTGCTCCCGAAGACTGTCTCGCCTGGTCATTTCGATCGCTCCATATAAGACTCATCGAGTTTTCTATCCAGCACCGGCAGAGACACTCCCTTGATCAACGAAAAGGAGTAGCGCACTTGACCATCGCGCTGTCTCAGGATCTGCGCCTGACCCCTACGCCCCAATGCTGACGGCCGAGCCCGGCATTCCAAAGTGTACGTTATCTGCGTACATTATGCACGAGCATTCCGCGGCCGCTGCGCGATGCGGCGGCGGCCATGATTCCGGCGTTCAGACGCCGAGTTCATGAGTCGCCTGTATCATTTTTTTCATGAGCGTCGACCACTTGGCCGTGAGTCGCCTGTCTTGCATCCGCAGGCTCGCGACTACGCAAAGCATCCAGATAGTCAGCCCACGCCTGCATCATCTGGCGACGTGCTGGCAGATGAGTTGCACGGTTGTAGGCGCGGCCCAAGGGGTCGCGCACAGCGTGCGCCAACTGATGCTCGATGAAGTCCGGGCGGAAACCCAAGACCTCATCCAGTACCGTGCGAGCCATCGCTCGGAAACCGTGCCCGGTCATGGTGTCGCCGTCGAAACCCAAGTTGCGTAGGGCGGCGTTGACCGTGTTCTCGCTCATTGGTCTGGAAGCACTACGCACGCCGGGAAACACGTATTCGCTGCGCTTGGTTACCGGATGCAGCTCATGCAGGATCTCCACCGCCTGTATCGACAGGGGCACGATGTGCGAAATGCCGGTCTTGCTGGCGATGAAACGCCACTCTCCAGCATCCAGGTTGATGTCCGTCCAGCGCGCCTGACGCAGTTCGCCAGGGCGCACGAACACGAGCGGGGCAAGTTTCAGCGCGGCGAGGGTCACGGGCGATCCGCTGTAACCGTACAGCGCGCGGAGCAATTTGCCGATCTTTTCGGGTTCGGTCACGCTGGCGAAATGCTTCGTCCGAGGCGTCTCCAGCGCGCCGACCAGATCAGCGGCTGGATTGCGCTCAGCGCGCCCGGTGGCGATAGCGTAGCGGAAAACCTGGTTAGCCACTGCACGTGCGCGATGCGCGGTCTCTACTACGCCGCGCTTCTCCAGCTTGCGCAAGGCTGACAAGAGTACGGGCGCACTCACGTCCGTCACTGGTAGATCGGCAATGGACGCCAGATCTTTCTCGATGAGCCGGCGCTCGCGTTTGACAGAGCCAGGGCTCAATCCTTCTCTCGCGCGCTTGTTTAACAGTTCAGTCGCGATGACTTCGAAAGTGGTCCCCGCACGTTCGATCTGCGCGGCTCGTTCTCCTCGGGCAACCTGCGCCGGGTTCGCTCCGCCTCTAAGCAGTGAGCGCAGACGATCTCGCTCGGCCCGCGCAAGCATCAGCGACATGACCGGATACTCGTCGAGCGTGATCATGCTCGCCTTGCCTGCATAGCGATAACGGTAACGCCAGACTTTCGCACCGGTCGGACGCACTTCGACGCACAACCCGTGCGTATCCGCGATGCGATAGGCGTTCGAGCGGGGCTTCAACGCCCGCAGCTTGGTGTCTGTAAGCATGTGAGTCAGGCAAATGTGAGTCAGAGTGTTGAGGCACCGGCCCCTGACTCACAGCATGACTCCATTTCGGTCCGGATGCAATGTGATCTACCCGGACGCCAATAAACGAAAAACCCCTATATATCATGGGATTTTCGTACTTCACCGGACGGTATCGGATCGTGTCGGATTGGTCGATTGGTGGGCCCACCAGGATTCGAACCTGGAACCAAAGGATTATGAGTCCTCTGCTCTAACCGTTGAGCTATAGGCCCGTCAAGGGTTTCAAGCGGTTCTGCGCGATCGCTGTTGCAATTTTGGTGTAACCCTGCGGCTTGTCAGCCGACTCTGGAGGGCATCCATCGCGTCCCGCATTGAAGCGGCATGAGTGTACCTTTCGGCCATAGCGCGTGTCTTCCATCCACCCATCATCTGGATAGTGGCTGCATCGAGTCCAGCATGCGCTGCGTTGGTAGCGGCGGTGTGGCGCATGGTGTGCGGGGTCACATGCTTGGTGATGCCAGCGCGCTCCACACAGCGGCCGAACACGGCATTCATCTGGTACACCCTGCCCGACTTCGCGCGTGTGGAAGCGAACAGGTATTCGTCCGGCGACTTTCCTGCAATCAGCTCTTCCAGGTAGTCGGCCAGGATCTGCGGCATAGGCTGTTCACGGCGCCCCGCTTTGTCATGGCCAATCCACAGTATCCGCCTGCCAGCATCGATGTCGCGCACACGCAGGTCGAGCGCAGCGTCATGACGCAAGCCGGTGAAAAGCGTAACCATGACGAAGCAATGTGCGTGCTCGGACTGATCGTTTGCCGCAGCCTTGAGCAACCGCTGCGACTCCGCCGGCGTGAGATAGACGATCTTGCCGTCCGGTTCCTTCTGGCGCGCCAACATTGGCATGTTGGCCAGCAGCTTCCGCCGACGCATCGTGTTGAGCATGTGGAGCAACGCAGAGCGCTCTCTGTTGATCGTGGCCGGGCTCGCGCCCTCGCCCTTGCGCTTGCCCACGTAGGCCAGCCAGTCGTCGTCTGTGAGCCTGGCCACCTGCTTGGCACCCAGGCGGGGCTTCAGGTGCTCCCGGAAGCGCATTTCCTTGTTCTTGAGGTCACGCCCGTCATGCATGACCAGGTACCGCAAATACTCATCAGCAGCCCGTGCGAGCGTCTGCGAAGCATTCACCTTGCTGCCGGCGACACCGTGGGCTCCAGTGCGCTTGGCCGCCTTGAACTTGGCAATGACGTCTTCTGCTTGGGTGCGGGTGTAGCCCTCAGATTCCAGCCCCACCACCTGGTGATGGCGCTTGCGGTTGACCATCACGTTCACCGACCAACGCCCGTCACCACTGCTGGTGCGTGTGTAGGTAATGCCGTGCTCGCTCAGCGACTGGCCAAGCTGCAGGCCGCGCAAACCTGCGCGGGTGAGCTTGGCGAAGGCGGTCATGGGCTCTTCTTCGGGTCCAGGTACTTCGCTGCTTTAGCCAGCTGCGCCTCCATCGCGGCTTTGAGCTGGCGCATCTCCTCCAGTCCCTGACTGACCCGCTCGGCATTAGCTTGGGTGACCGCGATCACCTCATCTGCGCTGGCGTGAATTCCGTCGACCCTGAAACTGGTTTCCAGTCGCATCACGACCTCGGCGCCGAAAGTCCGGTTGGACCGCTTCGCAGCTTCCATGAGCCGTTCCTTCAGCTCAGCCGGCATGCGGATGTTGGTTTGGGGATCGTCTCGGGCCATCTGGCAACGATATCAGGTAGCACGGGGCTTGCGCGACAGGTAGCCCGGTGCTACAAATACCCTCAGAGGTAGCACCGGGCTAGCTCATTCAACCGAGGACCACACATGACCACAAAGCACTCCGCTCTCCCCACCTCCCGCTTGAAGGGTCAAGCCGCAGCCGCCTATCTCGGCCTGAGCCATAGCACGCTGGAGAAGATGCGGCACGAAGGCCGCGGCCCGCGCTACGTGAAAATCGGCGGCCGCGTGTTCTACCGCACGGCAGACCTCGACTCCTACATCGAGGCATCCGTTATCGAGACCACCGACAGCCGTGCACTGGCCGGCTGAAAAAGAAACGGCCCGCCCGGGTGCAACCGGAACGAGCCGTGAGAGCCATCCCCGAACCCTACCAAGGAACGAAGAGACCATGAACGCAATCCTACACCAGGCGGCCCCGGCTGCGAACTCCGCGCGCAATGCAGCGCCCACTAAGCCGAAGAAGACCAAGGAGGTTCTCTTCAGCCACTTCGCAGCAGATGACGAATACCTGCTGCAAGTGAATCCAGGCTTGGACGCCAACAACGCACTATCCACCGCAGACATGTTTCATGACTTCGTCCACCGGCAGTTGGAGGCCTGCCTCGATAATCCGGAGGGCAAGAACATCACGCTCTACTACGACGACGTCGCCACTTTCGTGGCGCTACTGGAGATGGCAAAGGCGCTGCGCACTGCGGCAGGAGCGGTCGCATGAGCGCTGTGATGAGCAGCTCACAGCCAACTGAGCGCGACCCTATCGAGCAGTATCTCGAAGCAGATGTGCCCCTTCGCGTCCTCCTTGAGCACGGTGCGGCGCGCCTCGACTGGCTCACTGAGCTGGAAATGCAACCGATCGTGATGGTGTTCCAGGATATGAACGGGCGGATGGTCACCGAAGAGGTCGACAAGCTCGAGTTCCTGGAACGCGCGCACGCTCTCGGGTGGAAGCCCTGGGAATATGGGGAAAGCGAGCAAATCGGGTTCGATGAGGTGTCCATTTGGGAGGACAGTCCAAATGAGGCTAGTGCGATCCCTGACTACTGGTTCGTACATGAGAGCTGTGCATCCTGGGATGATCCGTCCTGGGGTGTCCCTCTAACGCTCCCGCCGGAACGGTTCGCCACCATCGAGGCGCGCGAGAAGCAAGCGGCGGAGCGCCTGCGGGAGTCCAACAGACAGCTTGCAGAGGATGCAGTTCTGCATGAGCAAGCGGCGGCCACCCTCCAACTGATCAGGGGGCGAATCAATGGCCGCAAGGATCGCGATGGTGTGCGTCTGACCTACACCCAGGCCTGGGAAGAAGTTGAAGCCATCGCAGCGATCCACGCCTTAGACCCGTGGAGCGATGCGCCCTTCCCTCCTTTCCCGTGGACTGAGGAGCAGAAGCGCGCTATCGGCCGCGTGTGCAGGTACGTCAACGACGTCACCTCCGGTAAGCCAGTCGAAGAAGTGAAGCCGTTGGACCAACTCATTGCCGAAGAGGAGAAAGGACAGTGAGCTACCGCCCTATCCGATGCCTCACAGCTCGCCAGCTGCGCAACCTCCCCCGGCCGCAGCTTGAGCGCTGGCTGGACAACACCAAGGCCGCAGAGAGCGCCCTGGAGACGCTCATCGGCATGGGGTGCAGCGCACCCCAGTACGCCAACGACCGCGCGGTCTGCGAGCACAACCGCAAGCTTCTGACCAAGAAGCTAAGCGGCGCGGTCGCGTGATCGGGGAAGGAAATGGCACATGAGCCCTTCAACCTGCTGGGGCGCTACCAGCTGATCGAGCGTGCGCTACAGGACTCCGGCCTAAGCCGCGGACATTGTGTCGTCCTGTGCGTGATCCTGGGACACGTTGATCCAAACGGCGAGGCATGGCCGGGAATGGGCCGCATCTGCAAAAAGGCCGGGATATCGAAGAGCACCGCGATCAGGGCTGTGCACCGGCTCGAAGAACGAGGATACCTGACGGCGCATCGTGAGTTCGGAAGGTCGAACGTGTACACGGTGACAGACCAAACGGTAGATGAAACCAGTGTCATCGTTGACACCACCACAGCCAGACCGGTATCAAAAGTGACACCAGTTGAAGCGTGGGACGACTTTGCATTTTGAGAGGTGTCATCGGTGACACCGCCTAGTGTCAGATGTGACACCAACCAGTTCCACTTATGACACTAGAACCGGTATCAGAAATGACACCCGAACTTGATTCAAGAACTTGATCTAAGAACTAGATCCATTAAGTAGGGGTCAGCACATGCGAAACGAGCTGATTTTGAAAACCACCTCTCAGCGTGAAGACACTGACAGCATTGCTATTCACTGCCAAACCTATTCGATGAAACCTCGCCGAGCGATCGTCGTGCGGTCGCAATGCGTTCGCATCCAGAATCGATGCGTTCGTATACCGGTAGCACCGAAAACGATGCTAGTAGCACACGCATGGCTCACTGCACGCTCAGCGAACCCTCATGAAGACCCCTCGAAGACCCTTCGGGAAGGGTTTGGGGAAGGGTTTCGCGACCAGTACGCGCGTGCGCGCGAGGAGTAGCCCTCCATGAAGCGCCTTCCCACTGCCACTGCTGATCAGGAGGACAAGCCGATATCCGCACTACTCCGTCGCCAGTTCGCGAAGATCGAGCAGGCGTGGCGGCTGGATGCGGCGCTGCTGGTTGCCTACCGCAATGACCTGGAGGCGCACTTGGCACGCATGGATGCACTGGAGCGCTACGGAGATGAGCTATCGCCGCTCCGTGCGACAGAGCTGCATCTGCACGAGCTGGCCGCCAGTATGGTGCTGGAACGCGCCATGTCCGCTCCACTGATCCAGGCCGGGCGCAAGGTGATCGCCGCGCGAGCAGCTGGGGGCCGTGCACGTGCCGCTCGCCGGCCGGCCTGGCATGCTGACGCCGTCAACCTTGCTCGGCGGATCCGCGGCATCAGCGCGGCCGATCACAACATCGTCAGCATGATCGCCAAGCGGCTTGGCCGATCGGATGATGCGGTACGCACCGTCCTGCAACGAGCCGGCGAGCTGCCACCGAGAAAAACCCGAGTCAGGTAAGCACACGCGGTTGGCTTTCGCTGCAATGTACGGGTGAACAGCGCATCCAACACCAGCAGCGCCGACCGTAACAACGGCGCCGATACGGAGCACCGCGACAGCCGCGGTCGCTTCGGGCGAGGCAACTCTGGTCGCAAGCCCGGCTCGCGCAACAAGACCACCGTTGCAGCCCTGAAGCTGCTGGAAGGCGAATCCAAGCAGATCATGCGCAAGGCAGTCGACCTGGCATTGGCCGGCGATTCCACCGCGCTGAGGCTCTGTCTCGAACGAATCTCCCCTCCCTCGCGCGAGCGCGCGCTCGCGATCGACCTACCCGTGCCCACATCGCCGGCAGACGTCCCCAGGACGCTCCAGGCGATCCTGCAGGGCACGGCCGAGGGGGCCATCACCTCTAGCGAAGCGGAGCGCTTGGCGCGCTGCGTGGAAACATTCGCTCGCGCGCACGAGTTGGCGGACTTCGATGCCCGGCTCAAAGCTTTGGAGCGCGCGCATGCGTCGTGATCTGAACCACCGCCTCGGTGCTGTCGAAGCCCGCATGGCCACCATTGGCCAGTCGAAGCCAACAGCCGACGCTATCGCGTTCTGGGATTACCTGTGGCACTCGATCGAGGCCCTGGCGGACAGGATCCCCCCCGCCCTTCTCACTGCGCTGGAAGCAGCCATCGAGGACGGCATAACACAAAACATGACGGTCGCAGTGGTCGATGTCATCGAGGCAATCGAGAAGATCGACCCAGCCGTAGGCGGGGAACTGAACCGGCTAATCAATGCTGCCGACTGACCCGCGTCACAACTTCGCTGGCCTGGATCACCAGCACCATCGCCGCGACCGCGGCAGCTGAGGGAGAAACCAATGAACACACAGACGACATTCACCGACCGCGTCACCGTGGGCGCCACGCGCCGCACCGCAGACGGCTACCTCGTGGCCGATGCAAAGGTCGCCCGCGCCGGTGTTCAGGAGTACCTGGGCTCGGAGTTGGGCCGGTCTGACATGCCTGTGGTGCGAGTCTACCGCCCAGCCGAGGAAGTCTTCTCCGACGCCACCATGAAGAGCTTCGCCCACCGCCCCATGACCAACGACCACCCGCCGGAGCACGTCACCGCTGATAACTGGAAGAAGTACGCCGTCGGCCAGACCGGCGCCGAGGTGGTCCGCGATGGCGAGTTTGTCCGCGTACAGCTGGTGCTGATGGACAAGGCCACTATCGCAGCCTGGGAGGCCGGCAAGCGCCAACTGTCCATGGGCTACAACGCAGAGATCCATTTCGAGAGCGGCACCACGCCCGATGGCCAGGTCTACGACGCGGTACAGCGGAACATCTTGAACAACCACCTTTCGCTGGTCGACGTGGCGCGCGGCGGCCGCCAGCTGCAGATCGACTCGGCGCCTGCCGGCTGTCAGCAGGTGCTGGATGCGGCGCACTTCCGCAAGCAACTCACCGACGGTGGCGCAAACCTGACCGACGGTGAGCTTGACATGCTCTCGAACCAGCTCGCATCCAATGCTACTTCCGGTCAGCGCCGTGTGGCCCAGATGGCGCATGACGCGGTCCGGGTACGCCAGCAACTGCCCCAACTCGATGCTGCCCATGACGCCAGAAACCGTGCCTACGCCGAGATGTGCGCACAGCTGCAGGCCGGCAACCGCGGCTAACAGGAGCCCTTTATGGACATTGCAGAGCTCGGCTATCGAGTCGATTCGAGCGGGTTGGTCGAGGGCACCAAGGCGCTGGACCAGAACGCGGCGGCTTCCGGCCGTACGACCGCTTCGGTTGATCGACTGGAGAAGGAATACGACCAGTTGGTCCAGACCGCCAAGAAGCTAGGAGTTCAGCTACCGAACACCACGAGAGCCAACGAAAGCTTTGCGCAGGCATCGGTGCGGCAAGCCCAGGAAATCCGCCAAGCCCAGAATGCGGCTGCCGCCGCCACTGAGGCGCTTGCCCAGCAGTTTGGTGGGCTTGGCGGCGCAATGGGCGGGGCTCTCCCCGTGACGGGTGCCATGGGGGCAGAACTAGCTGCGCTGATCAATCCGCTCACGATCGGCCTAGCAGCTGTTGCTGCGTTGGCAGTCGCCTGGAAACAAGGCAGCGACGAGGCCCGCGCGTTCCAGAATGCCCTCATTTTGACCGGCAACTACGCCGGAGTTACGACCGGCCAGCTTGCTGCGATGGCTGAGACCATTGGGAGGCTGCCCGGCTCGACAGTGAACAGCGCCAGTCGAGCGCTCGCGGAAATCGCCGCCGGAGGCAGGATAGCGGGTGAACAACTCGGGCTCGTAGCCAAGGCCGCCGAGCAGATGCGCATCGCCACTGGCCAGTCGATAGACAACACCATCAAGCAGTTCGTGCAGATCGCCGATGATCCGGTAAAAGCTGCCGGCACGCTCAATGAGAGTTTGCATTTCCTCACAGCCCAGGAATACCGAACGATCAAGGCGCTGCAAGAGCAAGGTTCGACCATGCAAGCAGCTACGGTCCTCATGCATTCCTTTGCTGACTCTATCGATCAGCGGGCACCGCGGATAACGGAGAACGTGAACTGGATCGGCGGCACTTGGAGGTCAGTGAAGCAAGAGATATCGCAGGTCTGGGACATCTGGCGCAACATCGGTCGCGGCGACACCGTAGACCAGCAGATCCAAGCACTGCAGCAGCAGCTCGCATACACGCGGGATGCTGTTGCGGGCGGCATGTCCAGCAAGACCCAAGCCGACATCGACAAGATGCAAGCGCAATTGCTGGCATTGAAGCAAAGTCAGCTCACGGTGCAATGGGCCGGCATCTACAGTCCCGCCGATACGGCAGAGATGGATCGGAAGGATCGGGCTGATGCGGAATGGACTCGCCGGCAAGCCATGTACAACAAGACCCTGCGCGCAGAACAGGAGATCGCCAGGATCCGCAAAGAAGGCGTTGCCGCTGGTCGTGATCAGACGGAGATCGAAGCAACTATCACGACCTACAAGAAACAGCAGGCAGAGATTGAGGCTCGGCGTAACCACAAGGCCAACGTCGACGACAACTCGGCCCAGTCCCTGGTCAGCAGCATCCAGCGCCAGATCACAGCGAACAACCAGCTATTGGAAACGGGCGACAAGGTAACGGCCAGCGATCGCATGGTGATCCAGGCCAAGCAGCTTCTGGCCGACAAGACCAACACGATGACGGCGGCCACTCGCGCGTTGCTTCAGGCACTTATCCCAACGTTGCAAACCACGGACGCACAGGCCCAGGCTGAAGTTCAACGGCAGCGGGGCATGCAGGCGAGTATCGCGCTGACTGAGCGGCTTTCGCAGCTGGAGAAGCAGCGCAAGGAGCAAGCGGACATCGATCTGATGGGGATCGGCCGAGGCGCCGACGCCACGCAGATGCTGCAGCGGCAGCTGGATATACAGCGCCAGTATCTGCAAGAGAAGGAGAAGCTCGACAAGGCTCAGCGGGACAAGAACACAGCGCTCAGTCAGGGGGACTACCAACAGCAACAGGCCGCCCTAGAGACGAGTCTCAACAAATCGTTGGACATCGAACGGAACTACCAGCAGCAACGTATGGCGATGCTGGGGGATTGGAGGGCCGGAGTCCGAGCCGCATGGGAGAACTATGCTTTCGATGCGGTGAACTATAACCAGCAAGCGCAGGCCGCCATACAAGGGTTCTTTTCAGCGACCACGAGCGGCATCTCTACCCAAATCGACGAGCTACTGAAGGGCAACCAGTCGCTGGGAGATTCTTTCATCGGAGTGGCCCAGTCCATGGGGGGCGCTTTCGTAAAGGCGCTGGAGGACATGGCCGCGCAATGGCTGGTCTACAAAGCGGTGCAGGCCACGCTCGGCTCAAGCACGACCGCAGCGACGGCGCTACAGGCTTCCACCGCGGCCACAGCATGGGCCCCGGCTGCAGCCATGGCGTCTCTGGCAACCCTCGGCGGCAATGCAGGACCCGCGATGGCAGCACTGTCCTCGACAACAGCTTTGGCTGAGGGCCTGCTATGGACGGGCATGGCGCATGACGGCATCGATTCGGTGCCCAAAACAGGCACTTGGCTTCTGCAGGAAGGCGAGCGCGTTATGACCAGCCAGACCAGCGCAAAGCTGGATGCGACATTGGATCGTGTGGCGCAGCAACGCGGCGTCGGCGGTGGCAACACCTACGCGCCACAGATCTACATCAGTGGCAATCCGGATGCAGCGACGGTAGCCGTGCTTGAAGCGATGCTCAAGCGACACGGGCGCGAGGTCATGGGGCAGACATATCAGAAAGTCTCGGCCGATCTGGCGAGCGGCCGAGGTGATGTTTCCCGCGCCTACAAGGCTGGATGGAACGGGAAAAGGCGGCTCCGGTAAGCCTTCACCAATCAGAGGAACCAAAGAATGAGCGTACTGAAAGAAGTAAGCGACGCGGTCAACTGCGACCGCCCCTTGAGCTCAAAAGAGGCCGTAGAGCTGATCCAACGCTTGGCACAGGAGCGAGGGCGCGTACGGGATCGCTTGCAGCAGATTCACACCGGTGCCAACAGGCAAAACCAAGGCCCGGAGTACAAGCAGGCACTGATTGCCGGCGACGACGCTGCGGCAAAGAAACTGTGGGATGAATTCGAGCAACTCTCGCTTGAGCGGGATCGTATCGAGGCCCTCTCGGGAGCATTGGTGGCGATCCGCGACATCATGCGCCTGAAGGAAGCCGTGGATGGACTGCCCGGGCTGCATGAACAGTTGATCGCCGACCTCAGCGCAGCCGAAGATGCACAGAAGACACTCGAATCGGCACTGGACAAGATCGAGGAAACCTATCTGGCCATCAATCAAGCACGTGGCGAGTGCCACAAGGGCATGCAGCCTGCTCCATCGGCTAAACCGGAGACCATTCGCCGGCTGGTCGCCTTGGCGCCATTCTCTGCCCGCCAGCGGGTCTCGATGTATCGCGACGCTTCAATCCATCCGGGCAGCCTCGGCATGGAAGCCGCATGACCAGCAATTTATCCGACCAGGTTCGGTCATTTACCGACAAGGCTAAGCATCAGCTCGATTTGCTGGTGCGTTACTCCCTGGAGGAATTGGCTATCGAAGCGAACACGGACGAGAGCAAGGGTGGCAGGCTGCCGAAGGACACGGGATTTCTGCAGAACACGATCACCGCATCGCTGGAGGGCATGCCTGCCGGCCAGGGCGTTGCTGAAAAGGATCGGAAGTACACGGCGCCAGTGAGCGGCGACCCCGCTCTTGTCTTCTTTCGCGCCAAGGTCGGCGATGTCGTGTGGCTGGGTTGGACAGCCGCCTATGCCGCCCGCATGGAACACGGCTTCGTCGGGAAAGACAGCCTCGGCCGCGAGTACAACCAGGCCGGCTGGGGCTTCATGCGTGCGGCGCAACAGAACTGGCCAGCCATCGTCCAACGCTCCATCCAGAAACTGAAGGAAGCCACATGAAAATGCAGACCCGCGCTCAACTGATACTGGATGCTGCCCGCATTGCCCCAGGCGTGGATATCGCCGATGACGAGAGCGATGCAATCGTGAGACGGCGCGTCGTGTCCGAAGTGCTCGGAACCGATTCGGTCATGGGACGCTGTGATGATTACATCGCCGGCGCGTTCGACGGCATCGTACAGTCGGGGCGAGTAGCACCCACACGCCCGCTGCCGAGTGCCGGCTGCAGCCGCTGGCACTGATCAACCGCGCGGGCGGTCGCTCACTCGCGCCGGGCCAGCCGGAAGGTGCCCGCAACAACGTCCGGCAGTCGCTGCGCTTGGGTTGAGCGTGAGGCGACGGGGCTACCCTTGGGATCAGGGTAGCCTCAGTTGTTCTCCAGAACCCGCAGAACAAGCTCATCACCATCCGCGAGCCAAGCATGCTCGTCGACATACCAGATCCCGCCAACCTTCCGGCCGGCAAGAAATCCGTTCTGGATCCATCGCCGGACAGTGAGCTCCGAGGGCTCGCTCCCAGGCGCGAAGTATTTCGCTCTCCAAGCAACTACCGTCATCAGCAGCATCGGACGCACCTAAGAATCGTCGACAAAGGTCCGACCTCCCCTAGATCGCCTTGTTGGGCTTCCATGTAGTCAGATTCGCTGCCCCCTCTGCTGGTGCTGCACCCACCGCGGCGCGCAGCACTACCGGCCTGCCGTTGTTGTCGATGTAGTGACGGATGCCGTTACGGCGCAAGAACTCCAACTGCTTGGCCCGCATAGGTGTGCGCGTCAGCTGCTGGATTTCATCGCGAGACAGGCACAAGCCCAACTCCATTCCACACCTCAGCAGGATCGAGAACGAACTCCCATCGTGAGCGATCTACGTGGCGGCGGCATTGCAGCGGCCGGCCGTCGTAGTGATCACCCGCGCATAGTCCTCGCCAGCCGCTTCTCCTCCCTGGTAGCTAGTGGCTCCGCGTCCGACATGCCTCGGGGCGCCGCCGCTGCAGCCCGGCGGTATCGGCGATCGACGCAACGATGCGTCGGAAGATTCCGACATCGCGGCATCAAGCGGTCTCAGCTCGTGAGCTGCTGATGCGCCAAGCTGACGGCCATGAACACCACGCTACCTGCTACCGCCTGCGCTCCCAGACCGAAACCGCTACGCTTCCTCCGCATCCGCGAAGTGTTGGCGCGCGTCGGCCTGTCGAAGTCCACCCTGTACGCTCGGATCCGTGCCGGCGAGTTCCCTAAGCCGGTGCCGCTGGGCACGATGTCCGCGTGGGTCGAATCCGAAATCGATGAGTGGATGGCAGAACGCATCGCAGAGCGAGAAAGCCCCGTGTAGTTCCGGTGTAAGGATGCTGGAAATTCACAGAAATACACCGCAGAAACTGGCAAGCAGTGCCGTGCTGAAATCCACTTAAAGGCCTGTTTTTGCAGTGATATTGGAGCTATAGAGGGTTCGCGGAAAACCTGCCGAACTGGATTATGAGTCCTCTGCTCTAACCGTTGAGCTATAGGCCCGCGCGGCCTGACATTCTGCCTGTTTGAGCGATGCAGGACGAGCCCCTGCGATCGATACGTGCACAAAAAAACGAAGGCCCCGCATCAGCGGGGCCTTCGTCGATACAGCAGGAACCAACGCAGCGCTCGTCAGTCGATGTCGAGGAAGCTGCGCAGCTGCTCCGAACGGCTCGGGTGACGCAGCTTGCGCAGCGCCTTGGCTTCGATCTGGCGGATGCGCTCGCGGGTGACGTCGAACTGCTTGCCGACTTCTTCCAGCGTGTGATCGGTGTTCATGTCGATGCCGAAGCGCATGCGCAACACCTTGGCTTCCCGCGGGGTCAGGCCGGCCAGCACGTCGCGCACGGTCTCCTGCAGGTTGATGTTGGTGGTGTTGTCGATCGGGGACTCCACGTTGGTGTCCTCGATGAAGTCGCCCAGATGCGAGTCCTCGTCGTCGCCGATCGGGGTCTCCATCGAGATCGGCTCCTTGGCGATCTTCATCACCTTGCGGATCTTGTCTTCCGGCATGTCCATTTCCTTGGCCAGCTCCTCCGGCGTGGCCTCGCGGCCGAACTGCTGGAGCATCTGGCGGGAAATGCGGTTGAGCTTGTTGATCGTCTCGATCATGTGCACCGGAATACGGATGGTGCGCGCCTGGTCGGCGATCGAGCGGGTGATCGCCTGGCGGATCCACCAGGTGGCATAGGTCGAGAACTTGTAACCGCGACGGTATTCGAACTTGTCGACCGCCTTCATCAGGCCGATGTTGCCCTCCTGGATCAGATCCAGGAACTGCAGGCCGCGGTTGGTGTACTTCTTGGCGATCGAGATCACCAGGCGCAGGTTGGCCTCGACCATTTCCTTCTTGGCCTTGCGGGCCTTGGCCTCGCCGTAGGCCATCGCGCGGCTGATCTCACGGATCTCGGCCAGGGTCAGGTAGTTGGCCTTCTCCAGCTCGATCGAGGCCTGCTGCTCGCTGACGATGTTGTCCTTGACGTCACGCAGCGCGGACGACCACTTCTGCTTGCGCTTGAGCGCGTCGTCCACCCACTCCAGGTTGGTCTGATTGCCTTCCCAGGAACGGATGAAGTCCTTGCGCGGCATCTTGGCGACGTTGGTCGCCAGGTGCAGCACCTTGCGCTCGTGGTCCTTGATCGCGTTGACCTGGCCGCGCAGCTGATTGACCAGGGTGTCGGTCAGGTTCAGCGGCAGCTTCAGGGTCACGAAGATCGCGGCGGCGTCCTCGCGCGCCTTGTTCACGGCCTTGTTGTCGGAACCGTGCTTGGCATGGGCCTTCTTGAACTTGGCGTACTCGGCGCCCATCGCCTCCATGCGCGTGGCGACCTCCACCGGGTCCGGGCCGGTCGGCGCGGCATCTTCCTCGCCGGCGACGTCGTCATCGCCTTCTTCTTCGTCGTCGTCATCGGCAGTGCCCTCTTCGGCCGCTACAGCGGCTGAAGCGGCAGCTGCGGCGGCGGCAGCGTCGGCTTCCTCGATCAGGTCGTTGAAACCGACCACGACCTCGGCCAGACGCTTGCGGCCCGCCTTGTGTTCTTCGTAGTCGTTCAGCAGCAGCTCGATCGACAGCGGGAAGGTGGCAAGTGCCGCCTGCACCTGGCTCAGGCCTTCTTCGATGCGCTTGGCGATGGCGATTTCGCCTTCGCGGGTCAGCAGCTCGACCGTGCCCATCTCGCGCATGTACATGCGCACCGGGTCGGTGGTGCGACCACCTTCGGTGTCGAGCGCGCTCAGTGCTGCAGCGGCTTCTTCGGCCGCGGTGTCGTCGACTTCGCGGTTGCCGGTGTTGCCGTCGTTCAACAGCAGGGTTTCGGCGTCGGGGGCAACTTCATGGACATCAATGCCCATGCCGTTGATCATGCCGATGATGTCTTCGATCTGCTCCGGATCGACCAGGTCGTCGGGCAGGTGGTCATTGACTTCGGCGTAGGTCAGGTAGCCCTGTTCCAGGCCCTTGCTGATCAGAAGCTTGATGTCGTTTTGCTGGGCAGGACGTTCGTTGGCCATGAGTGCTCGCGCCACCGGCTGGGAAGGAATTGGAGAACCTAGCATTATACCGCGCCACGTGATGAATAGCTCACTGGCTCGCTCAACCGCGCCGCCGCACGCCGGAATTTCGATGCGGCAGCGCCTGCTGAAACAAGGCCGACCTCAGGGTCGCAGCAGGAAGGTCACCGGGCCGTCATTGACCAGGTTGACGATCATATGGGCACCGAAGCGGCCGGTTTCCACCCCGCCGACATGCTTTTCGCGACATATCGCGACCAGTTCATTGAACACGCGTTCAGCCTCCGCAGGCGGAGCGGCGGTACTGAAGCCAGGGCGCATGCCCGAGGACGTGTCCGCGGCCAGGGTGAACTGGCTGACCAGCAACAGGCCACCGCCGGTGTCGGCGAGCGAGCGGTTCATCTTGCCAGCCTCGTCGGGGAACACCCGGTAGCCCAGCAGGCGTTCGGCCAGCCGCCGGATCCGCGGCGTATCGTCACCCGGCTCGACGCCGACCAGCGCCAGCAGGCCCGGGCCGATCCGGCCGACGAGCTCCCCCTCCACCTCGACCGAGGCCTGCGACACGCGTTGGATCAAGGCAAGCACGGCATGACTCCTCTCAAGCTGAACCCGGCAGCATGCCGACCGACCCGGTCACTGTCACGCCATCGGGTATGCCCGTTTAAAATCGGCGAATGAATGCCGACCCCCGTGCCCGCCTGCTGTATCGGGCCGCTTCGCTGCTGGGCAACCTGCCATGGCCGTTGCTCAAGCGCCTGTCCGATCTGCTGGCGTGGAGCTGGCGGGTGCTGAATGCGCGCGAGAGCCGCGTGGTCCGCCGCAATCTCGAACTGGCCTATCCCGAATTGGGGCCGGCCGAACGCAAGATCCTGCATCGCCAGATCCTGTCATCGAGCGTGCGCCAGACCCTGGAAATGCTGCGCACCTGGACCAACCCGGCGCCGTCGAACCTGGCCCGGCTCACCCGCCAGGGCCAGGACACCTACGACGCGGCGCTGGCGGCCGGCAAGGGCGTGATCGTGGCGGCACCGCATTTCGGCAATTGGGAGCTGCTGAACCAGTGGCTGTCCGAGCGCGGGCCGATCGCGATCGTCTACCGGGCACCGGATTCGCCCGCACGGGACGGCTTCCTGCAGATCGTCCGCAACGCCGACAACGTCACCCAGGTCAGGGCGGAAGGGCCGGCGGTGCGGCAGTTGTTCAAGGTGCTCAAGGGCGGTGGCGCGGTCGGCATCCTGCCGGACCAGCAGCCGAAGATGGGCGATGGGGTGTTCGCGCCATTCTTCGGCATGCCCGCGCTGACGATGACGCTGGTCAACCGGCTCGCCGAGCGCACCGGCGCCACGGTGCTGTATGCCTGGTGCGAGCGCACCGGGCCGGACCTGGAGTTCACCCTGCACGTACAGCCGGCCTCCCCGCAGTTGGCCGATCCGGATCCGGTCATCGCCGCGACCGCGCTCAATGCCGGCATCGAGGCGATCGCCCGGCGCGATCCCACCCAGTACCAGTGGACTTACAAGCGCTACACGCTGCGACCACCGGGCAGTGGCGAACCCAACCCCTATGCGACCGAACGGCATCCGCATTGAACCTCCGTCCACTCCTGACAATTGCGGCCATGCCTGTGACGCAGTGTCGCGGCCAGCAAGACCGCGCCAGGATTGAGACCGGACGCCGTCGCCCTCATCAGATAAACCGATGACGACCTCCTCCCCTACCTCGCAACACCCCACCGCCTTCGGCGACCCGGCCGCGATCCGCAGCGAGCGCGCCGCCTCGGAGCTGCGCGCCGCCCGCCCGGTGATCATCACCCACGAGGGCACGGCACGCGCGGTGCTGGCGCTGGACAGCAGCACCGAGCGCAGTTATCAGGCGTTCGCGCAGGCCGCCGGACAACGCCACTATCTGTATCTGACCCCGATCCGGGCCGGTGTACTGGGCCTGGATGCACCGCAGGGTGCACGCATCGCCCTGGACGGCATCTCCTACGATCGCCTGGCATCGCTGGCCTACCTGCGCGACGCCGAAGTGCCGCAGCAGTGGCAAGCCGGCGACGCGCTCGATGCCGGTGCCGCCGAGGCCGCGCGCCTGGGTCTGTTGCTGCCGGCGATGCTGGCGGTGGAAATCGAAGCCGACGACAGCGCCTTCGCAGGCTGCCAGCAGCTCTCGCTCGCCGATCTGGACGAAGGCTGCGCCAAGGCTGCGGCCGGCAAGTACGAACTGGTGATCCGCACGCCGGTGCCGCTGCGCGAGGTCGGCATGAGCGAGTTCGTGGTGTTCCGCGGCGGCGTGGCCCAGCGCGACCAGGTCGCGATCGTGGTCGGTCAGCCCGACCTGTCGCAGCCGGTGCCGGTGCGCGTGCATTCCTCGTGCCTCACCGGCGACCTGTTCGGCTCACTCAAGTGCGACTGCGGCGACCAACTGCGGCACGGCCTGGCCAAGCTCAAGGAACTGGGTGGCGGCGTGCTGCTGTACCTAGACCAGGAAGGGCGTGGCACCGGCATCGCCTCGAAGATGCGCGCCTACGGCTACCAGCACGCCGGGCTGGACACGATCGACGCCGACGCCCAGCTCGGCTTCGGCCCGGACGAACGCCGCTACGGCAGCGCGGTGGCGATGCTGCGCGGGCTGGGCATCGCGCGTGTCCGCCTGCTGACCAACAATCCGGCCAAGGTGGAGCGCTTGCGTGCGGCTGGTGTCGAGGTGATCGACCGCATTCCGGTCACCGGCGAGATCACCCACGAAAACGAGCAGTACCTGCGCACCAAGGCCGCCCGCGCCGGGCACCTGCTCGATGTGGACGCGCTGATCCTGGCGTCGCAGTAGCCGGGCAACGCCCGGCTACCTGTGGAGCCGAGCAAGCTCGGCTCTAGGTGCCCAGCGTCAGCGTGCGCTGGCGACGCTATGCTGGTCGCCTCTTCGCTGATCCACGGCGCTGCGTGTACCCGACTTCCGATCCAGGCTCTTCCTCGCCTCCAGCATTGCCCAACGATGCCGACTGGCATGCATTGCCTCCACACAGCGTGCGTCTGGCCGCCGCCGGTGGCGCGTTGACGATGGGCGCGACCCTGGCGATCGCCTCGACCGGCAGCCTGATGGTGATCGCACCGCGCCTGTGGTGGCTGATTCCGATCTTCGTGCTGATCGGCGCGATCGCCGGCGGCTGGTTCTCGGCCAAGCGCCAGCGCTTGACGCGTTGGCGGCTGGATGCAGACGGGCTGGCATTGCGCCGTGGTCGCTGGTGGCAGACCGAAACGCGCGTACCGATCACCCGCGTGCAGCACCTCGACCTGCGCCGCGGCCCGCTCGAACGCCTCGCCGGGCTGACCACACTGGTAGTACACACCGCCGGCACGCGCCTCAACGCCGTCGCCATCGCCGGACTGGACCAGCACGACGCCGAACGCCTGCGTGATCGCCTGGCGCGGCAGCTGGACCACGACGACGACGCGCTGTGAGCAGCGTCCCGGCCGAAGCGGCGCCCGAGCAGCGATTGCATCCGCTGTCGTGGCTGTTCGTGCTGCTGCAGCAACTCAAACAGTTCCTAGTGCCGATCGTGGCGCTGCTGGTGTTCGGCGGTCGCGGCGAACGCTACGACTGGGCCAACCAGCTCGCCACGTTGATCGTGATCAGCGTACTGGTGGCGGTATCGATCCTGCGCTACCTGACCTACCGCTACCGCATCGACGCCGACAGCGTGACGATCCGCAGCGGCTGGCTGCACCGCAGCCGGCGCGATATCCCATTCGCGCGCATCCACAACGTGGTGGTGCACCAGTCGCCACTGCATCGATTGTTCGGCGTGGCCGAAGTCCGCCTGGAATCGGCCGGCGGCAACAAGCCGGAAGCGGAGATGCGGGTGCTGCGACTGGATCAGGCGCTCGCGCTGGAGCAGCAGGTGCGCTATCGCGGCCAGGTCAGCGTAAGCGGCGAAGCCGGGCAGCCCCCCAGCGACGAACTGCTGGCGCTGCCGTCGAGCGAGATCGTGCGGCTCGGGATGATCTCCAATCGCGGCATGGTGGTGGTCGCAGCCGCCTTCGGCGTGCTCTACCAGATGTTTCCGGAACGCAAGATCTCGAGCTTCATCGAGCATCACGGCGAGCAGGCCTATCACTATGCCGAGCAATTGCACCCGGGCGTGCAGGCCGCCGCTTTCTTCACCACGTTCGCGCTGATCGCGGTACTGGCATTGATGCGCCTGCTGTCGGTGGCGCTGGCGCTGCTGCAGTACCACGGCTTCCGCCTGAGCGAATCGGAGCGACGCCTCACCGTCGAACGCGGCCTGCTGGCCAGACTGCGCACCAGCGTCGCACGCCGCCGCATCCAGGCCTGGACCTTGCAGGAAGGCGTGCTGCACCGGTTGTTCCGCCGACGCCACCTGCGCGTGGACACGGCCGTGTCGGAAAGCCACGGCGAGGAAGGTCGCGCACTGAAGGAACTTGCGCCCATCGCAACACCGCAGGCATGCGATGCGCTCGTGCGACACCTTCTTCCGGGTGTGCAGTGGCCACCACCGCAATGGCGATCGGTAGCGATGCGCTGCTGGTGGCGGCTGTGCCTGCCATCGCTGTGGCTGCTGCCGCTGGTGGCCGCGCTGTACCTGCGCTTCGGCACGGAATCGCTGCTGGTACTGGCGTGGTGGCCCTGGTCCGCATTCCACGCTTGGCGCCAGATCCAACGCATGGGCTACGCCCTGGACGAACGCTACGTCGCAATACGCGGCGGCTGGTGGACCCGCTGGTGGCGCTTCGCCGAGATCGACAAGCTGCAGGCATTGCAGCTTGTGCGCTCGCCCCTGGACCGACTCACCGGCACCGCCACCCTCTGGCTGGACACCGCCGGCGCCACCGGCGGCCTGCCACCACTGCGGCTGCGCTTCGTCCCGTTTGCCGAAGCACAGACCTTGTACACACAACTGGGCAGCAGCCTCGCGCGGCGAAAATTGCAGTGGTGAGAAGCAACGGCTGTTGCCGTTGCCGTTGCTCGTGATTTTGACTTTGCTGTCGGCTTTTCCGGGGCCCCCATCCGCAGCGGCGGAGACGGCGGGAATAACCCGAAGGGCGACGCACAAGGATGTGCGTCGTTTTCTGCCGCGACAGGAAGTCGCGTCAGAAAATCCCGCTGGCGTAGCGGACCCGTAGCGCAGCGTAGGGCGCGAGGACTGGGGCGTGCTTTCTTTGGGTTACGTTTCTTTGCACGAGCAAAGAAGCGCTTTACAGCAGCCGA